>JBIJDI010000160.1:0-6092 GCA_044344235.1 Sulfuritalea sp.
TTTTTTCGGACGGTCGAAGCTGAAGACCTCTACCTGTCTGTGCAAACAATAGGCGAAATTCGAAGAGGGCTGGAGAATATCCTGCATCGCGGTGATCTTCCCCAAGCCAAGAAGCTCGAAAAATGGCTCGATTTGGTCGTGGCGAACTACGACGACCGGATATTGAGCTTTGATGAAGAATGCGCCCAGGTGTGGGGCCGACTGATGTCACCTCATCATCAACATCCAATAGACAAACAGATTGCGGCGATTGCACTGATTCATGACTTGACCGTAGTAACCCGCAACGTCGATGATTTTCGCGGGACTGGTACGAGAGTATGCAATCCCTTCGCTTAGCAACTTCAATTCCTGTGGCGCCTCGCAGTTGAACGTCCGCAATGGAGCGGTCGCCATGTCGGTTTTGGGCACAAATGAGGCGTTCCGCGTAGAGCCTATCTTCCAGGTTTCAAGTACCGGCTCGCCGTGCCGAAAAACGCAAATGGAATGACCCTCACGGGCTTGCCAGAACCCCGAAGTATTTGCCGCAGGTAAAGCAAGGTCATCGAGGACCTTGGGGGCGTGCGCTTAGCGCTTCTTCGGTTTGACCGCGGCCTTGGCGGGCGGCGATTTTCTGATCTTGACGTTGACGCCCTTGGGCTTGCCTTTGCCCTTGCCCTTTTTCCACTTCGTTGCGCGCGGCGGCTTGTCCGGCGTCTGCGGCAGCCGGGCGGCGAGGGCTTCATGGCCGATCGCATCCTTGCCCGGCACCAGCAGGGCGAAGCCGGGCGTGATCTTGGTGCGCGCGTTGATGCCGTTCAACTGCTTCAGTCGTGCCGCGCTGATGCCATAGCGGGCGGCGACGCTGTCGAGTTTCTCGCCCTTCTTCAGGTTGTGCGTGAGCCAGGCGGACAGCGGTTTGTCCTGCGCCTCATGGCTTTGCAGGTTGTCGAGAAAGGTCTGCACTTTCTCGGCCGGCAGCACCAGCGGGCTGTTGGCGGCGATCGGCATCACCGGCCGGCTGTAGGCGGGGTTGAGCGCGATGAATTCATCCACTGGGATTTCCGCGAGCCGCGCCGCCAGTGCGATGTCCATCTTCTCGCTGCGCTCAACCGTGCCGAAATAGGGCCGGTTGGGAATCGGATCGAGGGTGATGCCGAACAGTTCCGGCCGGGCGATGATGTTCTTGATCGCTTGCAGCTTGGGCACGTAGTAGGCCGTTTCCGCGGGCATCTTGAGGCTGCGATAATCGGTCGGCAGGCCCTTGGCGCGGTTCTTCGCAACGGCGCGCCCGACCGCGCCTTCGCCCCAGTTGTACGACGCCAACGCCAGATGCCAGTCGCCGTGCATTTCATAGATGTACTGCATGTAGTCGAGTGCCGCGCCGGTCGAGGCGACGATGTCGCGGCGCTGGTCGAACCACCAGTTCTGCTGCAGCTTGTAGTTCTTGCCGGTGGAGGGAATGAACTGCCACATGCCCAGGGCGCGGGCTGACGAGTAGGCCAGCGGATTGAAGGAGCTTTCGACGATCGGCAGCAGGGCCAGTTCGGTCGGCATGCCGCGCTTTTCGAGCTCGCCGACGATGTGATGCAGGTAGCGCCGGCTGCGGTCGAAAATGCGCTTCAGCAGATCGGGCCGGTTCAGGTACCAGGCCTGGCGGTCGGCCACCAGCGGACTGTCGAGGTCGGGCATCGAAAATCCGTTGCGCATGCGTTGCCACAGGTCATCGGGCGGTGTGGTGAGGTCGATGGTGGGAATCGGCGGCAGGTCGTCCTTCACTTCGCGTGACGGGTCGGGCAGCGGCGGCAGCATGGACGGCGGCGGCGTTACGGTCGGTGTGGCGCCGATGCTCAATGCGGGGGAAGAGGCGAGCTCCGCTGTCAACTGGAGTGCCTGCTCGGCATGCGTGGAGCCGATCAGCAGAAGCAGCAGCGACGGAAATAAGCAGCGGAACAGAGGCATTGGGCGGAGGAAGGGCACCGGCAAGGGTGCACGTGAAGGCGGCGCATCTTAGCATCCGCAACGTTGCGGTGAACTTCTTTTGCCGGCCCGACTGCCCTCCGCGTCAGGCCGCGCAATTGCTCTTGATGGTCAGGGTGCGCTTCAAGCCGCCCGTGGGCAGGGCGCATTTTGTGTCGATGGTCTGCTGGCGCATGGCAACGAGTTCGCGGCGCTCCGTTCGAAAATAACGCCCCATCTTGTTGCGAGCCATGTTTTCGCTCTTGATCTGGAAGTTGATCCCCGGAACCAGCCAGAACTTGACTTCCAGCTTGGAGCCAAAGCTGTTGTTCCAGCCGAGTCCTTCGATCCTGAAGGTGTCGAATGTACCGGCCGGCACGGTGATGATTTCCCGCTTCACGATATGCAGGTCGTAGTAGGCGTCGGAACGCACACCATTCTGGACCATCCTGAATGCGGAGGTCCATTTCTTGCCGACCTGAAACTCAGCCGGCGTGAATTGCACCGGCGTATCGTACTCGACCGGTCCGAACTTGATGGCGTTGCCCATCAAGTCGGTGATGACGGCGCCATTGTTGAACTCGACCCGGTCCTCGTCGTAATCCACCCGCGTTACGCGTCCGGTGCGAGTGCTTTCCTCGACCCCGGACAGGATGTCGGTCTGCACGGTCGTGAATTCATCGCCGACCGTGAAGATGCGGCCGAGCGGGTAGCGTCCGGCCGAGAACGGGTTGTCGGATGGTGCCATCAACTGCGGCACCGGCAGGCCAGCGCGAATGTCGATCATGGGGGCGCCGGAAGGTGCCGCCGCCGGGACCGGCTTGGCTGCCGGACCTGGTGCGGCGGACGTTGCCGGAGCGGCTGAGGCCGCCGCAACCGGCTCAGTCTTGACCAG
Organism: Sulfuritalea sp.; assembly: GCA_044344235.1. GTDB lineage: Bacteria > Pseudomonadota > Gammaproteobacteria > Burkholderiales > Rhodocyclaceae > Sulfuritalea. The sequence goes on from JBIJDI010000160.1 coordinate 2,834, forward strand.
CGCCAGCTTCTCCTGCTCCAGGCGCTTTTGCTCAGTCAGCAGCCGTTGCTCGTCCTGCTTCTTGCGTTCTTCTGCCTGCCTTTCGGCTTCGGCAATGCGCTGGCGCTCCTTGTCCAGGCGTTCCTGTTCCTGGCGGCGCTTGAGTTCGGCCGCCTGCTGCTCTTCCCGGCGCCGGCGGGTCTCCTGAAGCTGCTCCTCCTCGAACTGCTTGCGTTCGGCGGCCAGTTTCTGTGCCTCTGCCAAGCGAATCCGATCGCGCTCCCGGTGTTCCTCGTCGAGACGCTTCAGTTCGCTCAGGCGCTTCTGTTCTTCCTTCGTCTTCAGTTCTTCCTTCTGCCGCTTCTCGCTCTCGAGCGCAAGGCGTTTATGCTCGGCCAGCTGGCGTTGCTCTTCCTGTTTCCTGCGTTCTTCGGCAAGGCGCTCGGCCTCGACAATCCGCTGGCGCTCTCGATCGAGCCGTTCCTGTTCCTCGCGGCGCTTGGCTTCGATGGCTTTCTGCTCTTCCTCGCGTCGGCGCGTTTCCTGTGCCTGCTGTTCTTCGAGCTGCTTGCGTTCTGCGGCGAGGCGCTGTGCTTGGGCAACGCGAATCCGCTCCTGCTCGAGTCGCTTCTGCTCTTCCTGCTGGCGCTGCTCGGCAGCGAGTTGGCTGGCCTTGGCGGTGTCCTGCTGTAGCGTTTCGACACGCTGCTTTTCGACATCCGCCAGCAGGCGGCTCAGGCGCATCTGCGCGATCTCGGCGAAGCGGCCGTTGGGGAAGGTGCGCAGATAACTCACCCAGTCGTCGATTTTCTTCGAGGACTTGATGCGCGTCCATTCAGTGACGTCGGCTTCGACCACTTGCTCCATTTCGGCATCGGAGAGCTTCTTCTGCCCGTCGTTGAAGATGAAGATGTCGCCTTCGAGCGAAGTGGTTTCCCAGGGAATCTGCTCACCCTTCGAGGCCAGGCGCACATTGAGCCGAACGCGTTTGAGGGCGTCCTCGATGCGGGTGCCGCGCTTGCCCAGTTCGCGGACCAGGTTCTCGGTATAGAGCCCGTTTGCGCCCTCGCCATCCGAGGCCACATTGCCCGGCGAGGTGGCGTAGGCCAGCAGGCTGCCGACGGGAGCATCGAACTGCGACAGGCCCTTCTGGTCGGGCCGGTAGGCCGTGCCGAAGGGATTGTTGCGACAGGCGTCGAGAATGACGACGAAGGTCTTGTCCTTGGCGGCGCTGAACTGTCCCAGCAGCAGGCTCAAGTCGACGCAGCGCTCCTTCATGTGCTCCTGCCGTTCCACCACGGCATCGACTGGCAAGAGGTAGTTGCGCCAGTCGAGTTGTGCGCCATGGCCGGCGTAATAGAACACCACCAGCTTGGTTTCGGACTTCTTGACCGCCGCGCCGAATTTCTCGATGGCGGCCATCATGTCCACCCGCGTGGCGTTGAGGCGCGAATCGACCGTGAAACCGGCCTGGGTTAAGAGGCTGCTGACCGCCTTGGCATCGTTCGCCGGATTGACCAGCGGCGCGTCGCGGTAGCTGCTGTTGCCGATGATCAGGGCCAGCCGCGAGGGGTCCGCGGCAGCCCTGACATGCCGGAAGGCAAATGCGGGCGGCAGTGCGGCAAGCGTCTGGATGAAGCGGCGGCGTGTGGTCATGCGCGATTATTCCATTTCAAAAGCGGTTTTTCCACTCGCGGATGGCGGTGAAGGTTTCCACCGCATCGAGCGGAACACGGCCGAGGCGGCTTGCCGCCGCCGCACGAACAGCCGGCGCGTCCCAGCGCAGGAAGGGATTGGTTTCGAGTTCGACCCGGATGCTGGTCGGGATCGTCGCGCGTCCCGCCGCTCGATCCTGCAACACGTGCTCGCTGCGCCGCTGCACGGCTATGCTGCCCGGCTCGACGGCGAGCGCGAAACGCAGGTTGCTCTGGGTGTATTCATGGGCGCAGTACACAAGAGTCGGCGCTGGCAACACGGCGAGTTTGGCCAGTGATTCGTGCATCTGCGCCGGCGTACCCTCGAACAGCCGCCCGCAGCCGGCACCGAACAGCGTGTCGCCGCAGAACACCGCGCCGTCGGTATCAATACTTGGGCCATAATAGGCGATGTGGCCGCGGGTATGTCCGGGCACGGCAATGATGTCGAGGTGAAGGGCGAGTTCGGGTAGTTCGATGTGTTCGCCGCCGGTAAGCGGGTGGCTCACTCCGGGGATGTTCTCCAGCTCCGGGCCGAACACGGGGACGGGAAAGCGGGCGAGAATTTCTGCCAGACCACCAACGTGGTCGCCGTGATGATGGGTCGTGAGAATGGCGCAGAGACGGTCGCCGCTTTGCTCAAGGTAGTCGAGCACCGGGGCGGCATCTCCCGGATCGACCACCGCGACACAGCCTTGGCCGCGCAGCAGCCAGATGTAGTTGTCGTCGAAAGCGTGCAGGCCGAGTATTTCAGTCATTCGGGAATTTTCTCCAAACAGGGCGCAATGTCAATTCAGGGATTCGAGGACTGGCTGGAAACGCCAGCCGGTCAGTATGTGCTCAATTGGGAACAGCAGAAGCACGACCTGCTGGTGGCCGATATTTTCGGCTTCAATGCGGTCCAGCTTTCCCTGCCGACCCACGACTTCCTGCGCGCCAACCGCATGCCGCTGCGTTTCCGTTGCGATGACGGCCGTTACGCCGGCGCATCGGAAGTGCGCTCCGATCTTCATTATCTGCCCTTTGCCGCCAACAGTATCGATCTGGTGGTAATGCCGCACACGCTCGAGTTCGACACCAACCCGCATCAGGTGCTGCGCGAGGTTGAGCGCATCCTGGTGCCGGAGGGCCATGTGATCGTCACCGGCTTCAATCCCTTCAGCCTGTGGGGCGCGCGGCGCAAGCTGTCGCGGCGGCAGGCCCTGCCGCCATGGCGTGGGGCCTACCTCAGCGTGCCGCGACTGAAGGACTGGTTTTCGCTGCTCGGCTTCGAGATGCAGGCGGGCGCCTTCGGTTGCTACGCACCGGCCGTGACGCAGGAAAAATGGCTGCGCCGCTTTCAGTTCATGGATGGCGCGGGCGACCGCTGGTGGCCGATTGCCGGCGCCGTGTATATCGTGCAGGCCGTAAAGCGCCAGCACGGCATGCGCCTGATCACCCCGACCTGGGTGGATCGCATGGCGCGTGCCAAGGCGCTGGTGACAGTGGCGCAAAAGGTGGATCAATGATCGAAATTTTTACCGACGGCGCCTGCAGCGGAAATCCCGGTCCGGGCGGATGGGGCGCCATCCTGCGCAAGGGGACGA
>JBIJDI010000161.1:0-6088 GCA_044344235.1 Sulfuritalea sp.
CAGATTGCGGCCGGTCATGATGTTGTCGAGCACGCTCATGCCCTTGAACAGGGCGATGTTCTGGAAGGTGCGCGCCAGACCCGCCTTGGCCGCCATGTAGGAATTCATGTTGGCGAAGTGCTCGCCGCGCAGGATGATCTCGCCATGCTGCGGACGATAGACACCGTTGATCACGTTCAGCATGGAACTCTTGCCGGCGCCGTTGGGGCCGATGATGGCGCGAACCTCATGCTCGAGCACGTCGAAGGATATGTCCTGCAGCGCCTTGACGCCGCCGAAGCTGAGGCTGATGTTTTTGAGGTCGAGGATGACCTCGCCGAATTTTCTTTCGCTCATCAGGCTGCCTTCTTCATTACGGGGAAAGTCTTCACTTCGCAGATCTTCAGGTCAGCCGCCACCTTGCCGGTACGCCCGTCCTCGAACTTGACCTGGGTTTCGATGAACTGCGAGGTCTTGCCGGTGTAAAGGGCATCGATCAGCACGTCGTACTTTTCTGCAACAAAGCCGCGGCGCACTTTCCGGGTACGGGTCAGTTCATCGTCGTCGGGATCAAGCTCCTTGTGCAGCACCATAAAGCGATGGATCTGTGTTTCGGCGACCATCGCGTCATGCGACAGATCGGCATTGACCTGCTCGACGCATTCGCGGATCAGTTCGAGCACTTCGGGCTTGCCGGCCAGATCGGTGTAGCCGGAATACGGCAGGCCGCGCCGCTCCGCCCAGTTGCCGACTGCACCGATATCAATGTTGATGAAGGCGCAGACCATGTCGCGGTCGTGGCCGAAGCAGACCGCCTCCTTGATGTGCGGAAAGAACTTGAGCTTGTTCTCGATGTAGTTCGGGGCGAATATCGCGGCGTTGGAAAGCTTGCCGACGTCCTTGGCGCGGTCGATGATCTTCAGGTGCCCGTCCTCGTCGAAGAAACCGGCGTCGCCGGTGTGGAACCAGCCTTCGGCATCGATGGCCTCCGCCGTCGCATCCGGACGCTTGTAGTACTCCTTGAGCAGCAGCTTGCCGCGCACCAGCACTTCGCCGCTGTCGGCAATTTTGACCTCGACACCCGGCGCCGGCTTGCCGACGCTGTCAAACTTGATCTCGCGGTCGGGCTGCAGGCAGACTGCGGCGCAAGTCTCGGTGGCGCCGTAAAGCTGCTTGAGATTGACGCCGATGGAACGGTAAAAGCGGAACAGGTCGGGACCGATGGCGGCGCCCGCCGTGTAGGCGACGCGGACGCGGCTCATGCCGAGCACGTTGCGCAGCGGGCCATAGATCAACACATTGCCCAGCGCATAGAGCAGACGGTCCGTGGTGGATATACCGGACTTCTGATCGAGAATATTCGACCCGCAACGCTTGGCCACCGCCATGAAGTAGTGGAACATGCTGCGCTTGATGGCGCTGGCATCTTCCATGCGGATCATCACCGTGGTCAGCAGATTTTCAAACACCCGCGGCGGTGCGAAGTAATAGGTCGGCCCGATCTCGCGCAGGTCGGTCATCACCGTGTCACCCGACTCGGGGCAGTTGATGGTGAAGCCTGCCACCATCGCCTGCGCATAGGAAAACAGGTGGTCCCCCACCCAGGCCATGGGCAGGTAGGACAGGATGTCTTCCTGCTCGGTGAGGTGATCGAAGTCGACACCGCTGGTCGCCGCGGCGATGAAGGTTTCATGCGTCTGGCAGACACCCTTGGGCTTGCCCGTGGTACCTGAGGTGTACAGCATCACGGCGACGTCTTTGGTACTGCCCTTGGCAATTTCAGCGGGAATGAAGTCGGGCTGGTTCTTGTCATGGATGCGCCCCATGGCAATCACTTCATCGAGGCCCTGCAGATCGGTCTGCGTGTAATGGCGCATGCCGCGCGGGTCGTCGTAAAGGATGTGTTGCAGGCTGGGGCATTGGGCCTTGATTTCGAGAAGTTTGTCGACCTGCTCCTGATCCTCGACGATCGCAAAGCGAATCTCGCCGTCAGTCAGGACAAACACCATTTCCGCCGACACCGCATCCTGATACATCGGCACCGGGACCCCGCCCAGCATCTGCGCCGCGCACATCGCCCAGTACAACCGCGGGCGGTTATCACCAATGATGGCCAGGTTGTCGCCGCGCTTGAAGCCCAACTCGGCCAGACCGCAGGCCATGGCACGAACCTCTTCGGCGACCTGGCTCCAGTTCCAGGTTTGCCAGATGCCGAGATATTTCTCGCGCGTCGCCGGACGATCGCCTCGCGTCGTTGCGTGATTCAGCAACAGACGGGGGAAAGTATCGAGCGAGCTTGAGGCCCGCTCCGATTGGGATGCAGTCATGCGTTTTTTCTCCTCCAGCGCTACCGATTCGGATTCGCTCGTGTCGCGCGTTTTGTTACGCGATTGATCCGCTGCGGCAATGATGAATCCGCTTCAACAATTCAGTCTAGGCGATTCTCCGGCCTATAATTGTCGCGTGCCTGACAATTGCCCAAAAACCGTGATCTCGCTTGAAAATATGCTGCGCCGCACAAGCTGGGGGCAGGCATTGTCCACCGAGGATTTCGGCCGTGCGCGCGAAGGAACCATCGAACGGCTGGTGCCCAACGGCAGCTATGTCTGCCTCAAAGGCGAGCCGGTCGACCATTGGCATGGCGTCATCGAAGGTCTGGCCAAGATGTCCAGCGACTGGGCCACGGGCAAGACGGCGAGTTTCACCGGCATTGCCGCTGGTGGCTGGTTTGGCGAAGGCTCGATGTTGAAGGACGAGCCGCGCCGCTATGACGTGGTCGCACTGCGCGACACCCGCGTCGCCTGCATGCGACGCGAGACTTTCCACTGGTTGCTGGATCACAGCATCGGCTTCAACCGCTTCATCATCAACCAGCTCAACGAACGCTTGGGGCTGTTCATCGGCCTGCTCGAATCGGAACGGCTGCTGGACGTGGATGCCCGCGTCGCACGCACCGTGGCCGCCCTCTTCCACCCGGTGCTGCAGCCGGGCATGGAATCCCGCATCGCCATCTCGCAGGAGGAAATCGGCTATCTGGCGGGAGTCTCCCGCCAGCGGGTCAATCGTGCATTACACACGCTGCAGGACGCGGGATTTCTGACCACCGAATACGGCGGCATCACGGTTATCGATCTTGAAGGGCTGCGCCGCTTCGGCGGCTAAAGACTGCGAATAAATCTACTGCGCGTGCCGGATCGGGGATTGGGCGGTGCTCTTCCACGGCCCGGTTTGCACACCGGGCCGGCTGCGGCGGCGCAAAGCATGCTTTGCGAAACCCCGCCTCGCCCTCACGTATAAGACATACGTTCCGGTAGCTGCGCTCCGGCCGCAACCCGCTGCGGCCCGCTCGCTACGATTTCTTCGCAGTCTTGGTCGAACAACCGCCGTCCCGCCAGCGCCGACTTTCAGTACTGGTAGAACCCGCGCCCCGTCTTGCGCCCCAGATAACCCGCGGCAACCATTTCCTTCAGCAACGGCGCCGGGCGGTACTTGGAATCGTTGAAGCCTTCATAGAAGACCTTCATCACCGCCAGCATGGTGTCCAGGCCGATCATGTCGGCCAGCGCCAGCGGGCCGATGGGATGATTGCAGCCCAGCTTCATGCCGTTGTCGATTTCCTCGGCCGAGGCCAGGCCCTCGGCGTAGACGAAGATCGCTTCGTTGATCATCGGGCAAAGAATTCGATTTACGACGAATCCGGGGTTGTTCTTCACCGTGATCGGCGTCTTGCCCAATGCCTTTGCCAGCGCTTCGACCCTGGCATGCGTTTCGTCCGTCGTTTGCAGGCCGCGGATCAGTTCCACCAGCGCCATCATCGGCACCGGGTTGAAGAAGTGCATGCCGATGAACTGACCGGGGCGCGCGGTCGCGGCGGCAAGCTGGGTTATCGAAATCGACGAGGTGTTGCTGGCGATGATGGTCCCGGCGCCGATCACGGCCTCCGCTTCCTTGAGGATCTTCAGCTTCAATCCCTCGTTTTCGGTCGCCGCCTCGATCACGATATCGACACCCTTCAGGTCGGCCATCTGCGTCGTCGACTTGATGCGCGCCATTGCCGCCGCCTTCTGCTCGGCCGTCATCTTCTCCTTCTTGACCAGCCGGTCGAGGCTACCGGATACGGTGGCGATGCCCTTCTGCACGGCGGCCTCGTTGATGTCGAGCATCACCGCGTCGATGCCCGCCACCGCACACGCCTGCGCGATGCCGTTGCCCATGGTGCCGGCGCCGATGATGCCCACTGTCTTGATCGTCATTTGTTGCCCCTTTGAACGGATGTGAAATCAACGAGCGATTTTATCCCGCGACGAATGCCTGCTGAACGATTCAGCCAATCTGTTGCATCCACCGGTTGAATCCAAGGTCAATCGCCGCCGTTCCTGCAATTAAGCCTGCGTTAAGTTCATTGCGTGAAACTCAAATGCGGAAGTTGTCCAACAGGCTGAAAGGAACACAAAATGTGCAGGCGCATCGTGGTCATCGGACTGCTCAGTGTGGCGCTCACGAACGCAAACTCCGCCAGTCCCCCGGTAGAGTCCTGCGATCGAATCAGAACGCTGATCAAAGCCCAAACAGGCGTCCCGCCAAAGACGAATACGGAGTTGCTGCAGAAGCTTGCTCGGCCGGAGTGTCGTTTCTCGGCGGCCGAGGTATATCGCGCAGCTTACGGCGACAAGCCGATGCCGATCAATGATGCCGTCAGGCATCGCACCAGACGTGATTACGACGACGACCACGATTGAACCGTGACAACGCTTCGCTCCTGCTAGGGATCGCGTTCGGTATCGCGCTGCTCCCGCACTGCACGCTGCCTTTGACCTAAACACTCACGAATGGAAATCGCGATGAACCACCTCAGCCGGTTAACTAATCTCAACAACATAGCCCCTGGACTCTTTGATGTGCGCCGCTCCACCTGGATAACAATCGGAGTAAGTCTGCTAGTGTTTTTCGGTCTTCTGATCTGGGCTGCGGTCGCGCTAATCGGTGGATTGTTCGGACAAGCCCAGAGCGTGGCGGGTGCTGCACCTGACGCGGTGCGCAACACGGCTCGAGTGATGCTCGAACAAGTCGAAGCCGTCGTACCCGGCACACGAGACAAACTCGGTGAGTTTGTTCCTGCACTGAAGCAGGAAAAGCAACCGCAGCGCGATGTCTCCGGTACGGATATCGGTCCGGTAGATCGCTATACGGGACTTATGCGTACCCAATGGCGCCGAGAAGGCGTATCGGTTGTGGCGGTCTATGAAGGCAAAGGCAGCTATACGACGGTGCTTGACTACTATACAAATGGATTTACTGCGAAGGGATTCACCCAGCGGATTCGATCCGCTACATCTGGGGCAGAGACGCACGAATATCAGAAAGGCCGTGAGCGCTTTGTCCTGAATATCGTGCAAATGCCAAGAGATGCCGTCAGCGTGCGCATTGAGGGCACCCTGTAATGCCCTTGCATGATCACATGAGTTCAACACGGAAGATCAGCTTACTTCTACTGGCTGTCATACCCCTCTTTGGCTGTGGAGAACCTCAAGACAATCACCCCGGGCAGCCCGTCGCGGATCGACGGAAGGCTTTCAAGGAAATCATCAGGGCCTTCGAACCGATGGGCGTGATGTTGCGCACCGAAAAATACGACGCCAAGCGATTCCAGGCACATGTTGGGCAACTCATGGCCTTGCGCGATGGCCCATGGCGCTATTTTGGAGCCGATACTCAGTACCAGCCCAGTCATGCGAAGTCCGAGGTATGGAGCGATGCGGCGAAATTCGCGGCTGAGAAGCAAGCGTTCTTCGCCGCCACGGACAAGCTTTCCGCGGTTGCAGGCACCCCGGATAAACAGGTGGTCGCAACGGCCTATGAGGCGGTTACGGAGTCTTGTCGTAGCTGCCACAAAACCTTCAAGACACGGTGACCGACTACTCTTGCCCTCCGAGAGCGTTCCTTGCGAAAAATGAACTCACAACTCCTGAGTCTAATTGATGTACTTGCTCCGCCAGAAAACCGCTGGCTGATGGAGCTTTCTCGACTTTCCCGACAAAAGACCGAGTTGCCCGCTGGCGTGCGCATCGTGCGATTTGGCGAAGACGAGGATGACCCGCTGGAAGATCGA
>JBIJDI010000162.1:0-6075 GCA_044344235.1 Sulfuritalea sp.
GGCGGCTGATCAGGGCGTCATACACATCCGCCACCGCCATCAGCCGTGCTGAAAGGGGAATGGCCTCGCCGGCCAGTCCCTCGGGATAGCCGCTGCCGTCCCACTTTTCCTGGTGCGAGAGCGCTATTTCCTTGGCAACCTCAAGCAGCGGCACGCTGACGCCTACCCGCTGCTGTGCGTTTTCGATTGCGTTGCGCCCGAGCGTGGTGTGCGTCTTCATGATCTCGAATTCATCCGCGTCCAGCCGGCCGGGCTTGAGCAGAATCCGGTCGGGAATCCCCACCTTGCCGATATCGTGCAGCGGCGCCGCCTTGAACAGCCGATCGACGACCTCCTCGCTCAGGGCGGCGGAAAAACGCGCGTGGTCGCGCAAGTGCCTGGCCAGGGCCAGCACGTAATGCTGGGTGCGCAGGATGTGGTTGCCGGTTTCGTTGTCGCGCGTTTCGGCGAGCGACGCCAATGCCACCATGGTCACTTCCTGGCTGATGCGCAGTTCTTCGGTGCGGCGCCGGGCCTCTTCGGTACGGCGCTCCACTTCCTGTTCGAGATAGACGTTGCGGTCCAGCAGAAAATCTGAAGCGGCCTTGAGTGCGAGGTGGGTACGCGCGCGCGCATTGACAATCGGCGGGCTGATCGGCTTGTTGATGTAGTCGACCGCGCCCAGCGCAAAACCTAGCTGCTCATAGGCCGGATCGCTCTTGGCGGTGAGAAAGATGACCGGGATATGGCGCGTCGCCGGATTGGCCTTGAGCTGGCGACAGACCTCGAAGCCATCGATTCCGTTCCACATTTCGACGTCGAGAAACACGATGTCGGGCAGTGGCCCGTGGTTCGGTCCGGTGAGCAGGGCCAGAGCCTCCTCGCCGGAGTTTGCCTCGACGATGTCGTAACCGGCGCCAGCCAGCGTGAGGCCGAGCATCCCCGACACTACCGGATCGTCATCGACGATCAGGATACGGGCGGCGGTGGCGACTGTATTAATCGAGTGGTCCATTATGGCCTCCTGGCTGTTGTTCATGTGTGGTGGGGAGCATCAAGCAGTACGTCCAGCACGCCCATCGCCCGCGGCCAGGCGGCGGCCAGTGCCGCAAAGTCTCCGCTGCGGCGCGCCGGCTCGTCCATTCCATCGAGCGGCACGTCCATTCCATCGAGCGACTCGGCCAGCGTCGCTTCCAGTCGTGCGGCGGTGATCTGCAGCTCGCTCAGGCCGACGGTACCGGCGCCGCCGTTGAGGGCATGCGCGAGTCGCCGTGCAGTTGTCAAATCCTGTGCCGCCAGGGCCTCGCCAATTTGCGTCACCATGTCGGCATTGCGGTCGCGGAACAGGCGCAAAAAACGCTCCAGCATTTTGTGATTGCCGTTCGCCCGGGTGAGCGCCGCGGCGAGATCGAAGATGTCGGCAGTGGCGAGGGGTGCCGGCGCAATAGTTGGCTTAATAGTCGGCGCTGGCGGGACGGCGGATGTCGCCCTGTCATGCCTGGCTCCACCGGGAAGCCAGCGCGCCAGTTTGACGTAGAACGCATCAGGCAGGATGGGTTTGGTGATGATGTCGTTCATGCCGGCGGCCAGCACGCGTTCCGCCTCCTCGCTCATGGCATGAGCGGTCAGGGCGAGAATCGGCAGATCGGGCCAGAGTTCGCGAATGATGCGGGCAGCGGTGTAGCCATCCATCACCGGCATTTGCAGATCCATCAGCACCAGATCGTAGCCGCCGCCGGTGGCCGCTGTCACCGCCTGCGCCCCGTCATCGGCGGTGTCCACCGTGGCGCCGGTGAGCTCGACCAGTTCGCGGCCGATCTGTCGGTTGAAATCGTTGTCGTCCACCAGCAGGATGCGGGCACCGCTCAAGTCGAGCGTCTTGCCCTGTTGGCCGACAACCGACGGCTGCACGCTGTGCCCTCCGAGGACATTGATCATGGTGTCGTGCAGGGTGGAGCGTCCCGCCGGTTTGGCGAGGAAGGCCTGGATGTCGCCCTCTTCCGCCTGGAGGCGGGCCTCTTCCGGTTCGCCGCCGGTAATCAGGATGATGGGCATGGCGTGCCCTGCCGCGCGCAGCCCCCGAGCGGTAGCCAGGCCATCCAGGCCGGGCAACTTCCAGTCCAGCAGGATGAGGTCAAAGCGCCCCCCGGCCTCGATCCTGGCCAGAACCACCTCGCCGGAATTCGCTTCCTCGACGTAACAGCCCAAGGTCCTGGCGATCCGGGAATACAAAGATCGCATGGTGTCGTTGTCATCCACCACCAGCACCTGCTTGCCGGCGAGGATTGAATGCGCGAGCTTGGCTGTATCGTTGCCTGCGGCGACGTCAAAGCGGGCCGTAAATCGGAAGCAGGATCCAACCCCGGGCTCGCTCTCCACCTCGATTTCGCCGTGCATGTATTCCACCAGTTGCTTGCAGATGACCAGGCCGAGGCCGGTGCCGCCATATTTTCGCGTGGTGGAACTGTCCGCCTGGGTGAAGGCGGTGAACAAGCCGGCTTGCTGCAGGGGAGTCATGCCCAGGCCCGTGTCGCGCACCTCGAAGCGCAAGCTCACGGTGTCGTCGGTCAGGGTCATCCGTTCCACGATCAGACGAATCTCGCCGCGTTCGGTGAACTTGAGGGCATTGCTCATCAGATTGATCAGCACCTGGCCCAGGCGCAAGGGATCACCCAGCAAGCTCTCTGGCACGCCGGGCGCTGCAGCAACGACCAGTTCCACATCCTTGGCGCGCGCCTTGAGGGCGAACAGACTGCTCACTCGATGAAGCACTTCGTCCAGGCTAAAGGGTACGGACTCCATCTCCAGCTTGCCGGCCTCCATCTTGGAGACGTCGAGGATGTCATTGACGATGCCCAGCAGGGATTCCGAGGCGCTGTGTATCTTGTTGAGATAGTCGCGCTCGCGCGGCGGAAGATTCAGCCTCAGGCACAGGTAGGCGAAGCCCAGCACGGCGTTGATCGGGGTGCGGATCTCGTGGCTCATGTTGGCGAGGAACTCGCTCTTGGTTCGCGCCAGCCGTTCGGCTTCGGCGCGTGCGGCTTCGCGCGCTTCTTCTGCGGCCTGGCGTAGCGTGTTGTCGGAAAAGCTCATGACCGCCCCGATCACGGCATCGTCCTTGAGCATGGGGTGGGTTGCCACGGTCACCGGCAGCGGGCGGCCATCCGCACGCCAGAATGTTTCGGCATCCTCGCGCAGCGTTTGCCCCGCGCGCATCGCCACGCCTAGGCTGCAGGACGTATGCGGTGCAACGGTGCCAGGCGGACAGTGGATCGCCTCGTGCACGTCGCGGCCGAGAAGTTCCGCCGGCGAGTAACCGAGCATCTGGCAGGCTGCGGGGTTGATCAGGCCGATACGCCCCGTTTCGTCCAGTTGCAGGATGCCTTCGGCGCTCGAGTCGATGATCAGGCGGGTGTGCTCCACGGCGGCGCTCAGTTCCGCCGTACGTTCGGCCACCAGGTCCACCAGGTGCTGGCGATAATGGTCCAGTTCTTCGCCCTGGCGTTTCTTTTCGGTGATGTCGTCCTTCACCGCCACATAGTGGCTGATCGTCCCGTCGGCTTCGCGCAACGGCGTGATGATGGCGAACTCGACATACTCGCGGCCATCCTTGCGGCGGTTGTAAAACTGACCCTTCCACGAGCGGCCGTGGGAAAGCGCATCCCACAAGGCAAGGTAAGTCTCGGGCGGTGTCCTGCCCGAGTTCAGCATGCGCGTATGCCGGCCGATGACGTCCTCGCGGCAATACCCCGTCGCCAACAGGAAGGCGTTGTTCACATATTCGATCTCGGCGTCGATGTTGGTAATGACGATGCTCTCGGGGCTCTGTTCCACCGCCTGCGAGAATTTGCGCAACTGATCTTCGACGGACTTGCGCTCGGTGATGTCGCTAGCGATGCCGCGGTAGCCGGCAAAGAGTCCTTGCGCATCGACGTGCGGCACGCCGGACGAGCTTATCCATTGGCTTGAACCGTCGGCGCTAACGGTCTGGTACTCGAAATTCCTGAAGGGAAGGTGGGCATCGAGCGTGGCCTGGTGCGCCGCTATCATGTCGGGCGGATTGCTCGCATTGAGTGCCACCACTTCACGGCGAGTCCTGCCTAACAGCGATAACTGGAAAATCCCTTCTACGCGCTCTCTTTTATCGAAAAAATCGCAGAAGCGGTGCTCTGCATCGGTCTCCCAGAACCAGTCGGAGGAGGCCCGGACTATGTCCTGGAAGCGCTGTTCGCTGGCGCGCAACTTCGCCTCAAGGACACTCTGCGCCCGGGCGGACAACTGCGGGGGTATAGCGTATTGATTCATTTCGTCGGTCGGGTTCATGCCAGGCACCGGCTTGATCGTTATCATCGGTTGCAGGACGGTCGCACTACGGCGAGGGTTCAGCCGGTCTGCTTTTCATCTTTTGAGTCGATCCGACCCGAATGACCAACAGGTTGCGCCCAATCGCAAGATATAGATACCGAGCGAAAGCAATAGATCGATACAAATACTCGTACAAATTGATTTGCATCAAGCATGAGACCTCCTGGTCGGGTCGCATTGCGGCGGCTAATCGCTATAGCGCAGCGCGATCTCCTGAAACTCGGTCCTGATCGAGAGAAACGCATCGACGACATCCGGATCGAAATGCTTGCCGCGCCCTTCGACAATGATCCCGGAAGCACGGTCGTCCGAGAAGCCTTCCTTGTAGACGCGGCGACTGATCAGCGCGTCATAGACATCGGCGACGGCCATCAGTCTTGCGGCGATGGGAATGTCATCTTCTTTCAGGCCTCCCGGATAGCCGCTGCCGTCCCATTTTTCATGGTGGCCGGTTGCAATCTGATGCGCAAGTCTCAGGTAGCTGTTGTCGCGCAGCTGGGAATGCTGTTCCGACGAGGTGATGGCATTGCCGCCCAGCGTGGTGTGGGTCTTCATGATCTCGAACTCTTCCGGCGTGAGCTTTCCGGGCTTGAGCAGGATCGCATCGGGGATGCCGACCTTGCCGATATCGTGCAGGGGCGCGACCTTGTAAAGGGCTTCGATCGTGTCGTGGTCCAGAAAGTCGCTGAAGCGCGGATGCGGCTGAAGATGTCTCGCCAGCGCGCGCACATAGTTCTGCGTGCGTCTGATGTGGTTGCCGGTGTCGTTGTCGCGCGTTTCCGACAAGGAGCACATCGCCAGGATCATTACATCCTGGATGGCGACGACCTCGATGGATTTCACGATCAACTCATTGGTGCGCGCCTCGACGAACTTTTCCAGCAGTTTGCCTTCGTCGCGCAGCAACTCATTGGTCGCCTCCACCTCCTGCTTGGCCTTTTCGACAAAGGCCTTTTGCTCGGTGAGCTGCTCCACCAGCGCGAGGTTCTCGAAGCGCTGGCTGAGCGAGATGAAAATCATTTTCTGCAACTCGCGTCCGGCGGCGACGATCACCACCAGGAACAACAGCAACATGTAAGTGATCGCCCGATGGGCTTCATCGTTCACCGCCGCCACGCGGAAGGTGAGCGGAAACATGACCCCGAACAGATAGACGTACACCGACGGGGTATGCACCGAGATCATCGTCACGGCGCCGGCCGCCAGTGCCAGCATCAGGCAGATCAGGAGAACCTGCTGATCGAGGTTCTCCGGAAAAAAATACATGAACGCCGAGCCCCACAGCAAGCCGACACCGAGCGCCAGCAGGGTGAAGTGGCGGCTCCATAGTCGACAGTCGGCCACCGTATCGAGCTTTTCGCGATCGTTCCACCACTTGGTTATTTCCCACGCATGGAAGACATAGGTGCAGGCGATCCAGAGCAACAGATGGCGGTGATCCGACTGATCCCAAAGCAACACGACAAACAGCAACTGCAGCAGCGTCTGGGACGTGATCAGCAAGGGATAAGTCGTCAGCCTGATGCGCAACTGCTCGGCGCGGGTGCGCAAATTGTCAGCGGTAATGCGAAAGCCAATTTCAATCATGGCATCGATCCTCCCGGTTACGCCCCGAAAAGTGTGTTGGCATGGCGGCTGCGCGCCTCCACGCGGCCGAACAGCACGCGCGCTCTTTCGTCCCAGGTGAGGCCGAGCGCGCGGCAGGCAGCACTGGAGATCGAGGTGACGTGG
>JBIJDI010000007.1:0-19664 GCA_044344235.1 Sulfuritalea sp.
GTGACGGTCTCGTAGGCTTCGGTGCGTCCGGTAATTTCAAGTCGCAGCGGCATGTCCTGAATGACGGCCTTGGCCAGCTTGACCGGCACTGCGGGGGGCGTCTGCCCTTTCTTTCCGGCGACAGGCCCCTCGGTCTTGGTGAAGTACCACGTCGCTGCTCCGCCCGCGGCAAGCACGGCGACAATCAGCAGAACAGAACGCGTCTTGGTCATGGGCGAGCGGGCTTTCTCATGGCAGAAGCGATTCAAGAGCGAACAATTGGGCGACTTCTTCGCGGCGACGGATCAGATGCATTTCAGCGCCGTCGATCATCACTTCTGCGGCGCGCGGCCGGCTGTTGTAATTCGAGGCCATGGCCATGCCGTAGGCTCCGGCCGAGAGGATGGCGAGCAGGTCGCCTTCGCTGAGCGCAAGCTTGCGGTCATGACCGAGAAAATCACCCGACTCGCAGACCGGGCCGACGATTTCGTAGCTCATTGGCGTGCCGGTCGCCGTCTCACCGGCGCCGACTTTTACGATATCGTGCCACGCGTCGTAAAGCGCGGGACGCATCAGGTCGTTCATCGCCGCGTCGACCACGGCGAAGTGCTTTTCTTCGCCGGGCTTCAGCACCTCGACGCGCGTCAGCAGAAGGCCGGCATTGCCGACCAGCGAGCGGCCGGGTTCGAACACCAGCTTTTCCCTGCGGCCCTTCAGCTTGGCCAGCATAGGTGCGAGATAGACGGAAGCCGCTGGTGCAGGTTCGTCGGCACGGTACTGAATGCCCATGCCGCCGCCGAGATCGATGTGCTCGAGATGGATGCCGACGGCGGCAAGCCGGTCGACCAGTGCCAGTACCTTGTCGGCCGCCTCGGCGGCCGGCGCCGGATCGAGCAGCTGCGAGCCGATATGGCAGTCGATGCCCTTTATCGCAATGTGCGGGAGTGCGGCAGCGCGACGATAGAGATCGAAGGCTTCACCGAAGGCAACGCCGAACTTGGCGGTCTTGAGGCCGGTGGAGATGTAGGGATGCGTCCTGGCATCGACGTCAGGATTTACCCGCAGCGACACCGGCGCACGGCGGCCGACGCTGCCGGCCACTTCGCTGAGCTGGCCAAGCTCGCTGGCCGACTCGACGTTGAAGCAATGGATCCCTGCTTCCAGCGCCGCACGCATTTCCGCGCGCGACTTGCCGACGCCGGAAAACACCACCTTGTCGGCAGCGCCGCCGGCAGCCAGGACACGCGCCAGCTCGCCGCCGGAGACGATGTCGAAGCCGGCGCCGAGGCGGGCGAACAGATTGAGGATGGCGAGGTTGGAATTGGCCTTGACGGCGTAGCAGATCAGCGATCGGTCAGCCAGGCCGTGCACTTGCAGCGTATCGCGATAGGCGGCATAGGCGGCGGTGAGCGCGGCGCGCGAATAGACGTAGCAGGGCGTGCCAAAGCGCACGGCGATTTCGCTCAGCGCAACGCCTTCGACGTGGAGGCCGTCCTGGTGCATGACGGCGAGACTCATTGGCGCCGCTCTGCTGTCGCTTTGTTGCTATCATCGGCCGCAGATGTCGGCGCTGGCGGTATGGCGGCCTTTGCCGCAGGTTGCGGCTGAGGCGGAAGCGACAACGGGGTCTTGGTGCCGCAGGCGGCAAGTGCCGTCAGGGTGACCAGGGCGGCGAGAAATGAAGGAATCAGACGCATGGCAGATAGGTGTGTCTCGACAGGCGAAGGATGGTAACACGCGATGGATGAGCGGGAATTCATGGTTGCGGCCGATGCCGAACTGGCACGCATCGAGTCGGCGCTGGAAGTGGCAAGCGAAAGCGGCGTCGCCGATTTCGATTTCGAAACCAAACCCGGCGGCGTGATCGAGATCGAATTCGAGAACGGCTCGAAAATTATCTTGAATCGCCACGGTGCCGCGAGAGAGATCTGGCTGGCGGCGAAGTCAGGCGGCTATCATTTTCGTCCGGAAGGCGGAAAGTGGCTAGGCACGCGCGATGGCGAGGAGTTGTTGGCCGCCTTGTCACGCACCTTGTCGGAGCAGGCCGGCGTCAGGGTCGAACTCTAGGGCTTCTTTTCCGCGGGCTTGGGCGGGACAGGTTTTTCTGCGGCCGGTTTTTCAGCGGGCTTGGGCGCGGCCGGCTTCTCGACGATCTTTGGTTTTGCATCCTGCACCGGGGCCTTCTCCTGGACGGCTTCTTCCTTTTCCTCGTCTGCCGGAATGGGCGGCAGATGCTCCTTGTACACGAGTTCCTTGCTGGACTTGCCTGACGGATCGTTGGCGATGATCGACACCAGACCCTCGGGAGTTTCCTGCCAGCTTTCCGGCACGTTCTTCAGGGCGTGTTCCATGAAGCCGATCCAGATAGGCAGCGCCGCCGCGCCGCCGGTTTCGCCGTTGCCCATGCGCTTGGGCTGGTCGAAGCCGATCCACGCGATGCCGACCACGGTCGGCTGGTAGCCGCAGAACCAGGCGTCGATGTAGTCGTTGGTGGTCCCGGTCTTGCCCGCCAGGTCGCCGCGCTTGAGTACCGCAGCGGCGCGCGTCGCCGTGCCGCGCCTGACCACGTCGTGCATCATGCTGTCCATCAGCCAGGCGTTGCGGGCGTCGATCGCACGCAGCGATTCATCGCCCGCCAGCGAGGGCTGTATCTCGGCAAGTACCGTACCCTTGTCGTCGAGAATCTGACGCACGATATACGGCTCGATACGATAGCCACCATTGGCGAAGATGGAATAGGCCGCGAGTTGCTGCCACGGAGTGACGGCACCTGCGCCCAGTGCAAGGGTCAGATAGGGCGGATTCTTGTCGGCATCAAAGCCGAAACGCGTTACATAGTCCTGCGCATATTGGGTACCGATGGAGCGCAGCAGGCGGATCGATACCATGTTCTTCGATTTCGCCAGTGCGGTGCGCAGGCTCATCGGGCCTTCATACTTGCCGTCGTAGTTCTTCGGCTCCCAAGCCTGGGAGCCGGTTTCTTCGGCAGAGATTGAAACCGGCTCATCCGGGATCACGGAGGCCGGGGTGTAGCCCTTCTCCAGACCGGCGGAGTAAATGAAGGGTTTGAAGCTGGAGCCGGGCTGGCGCCAGGCCTGCGTGACATGGTTGAATTTGCTGCGATTGAAATCGAAGCCGCCAACCAGCGCCCGAATGGCGCCATCGACCGGACTGGCGGCGACGAAGGCTGCTTCGACTTCGGGCAACTGGACGATTTGCCATCCTTTGTCGGCCTTTTGCACCCGAATCACCGCACCGCGTCGCACCCGTTTGTTGGGGGGTGACTTGTCGTCGAGCAGGCGGGCGGCAAACTTGAGTCCCTCGTCGCTGATCTTGAGTATTTCGCCGCCACGCAGGTAGGCCCGCACCAGTTTGGGCGTCGCCTCGAGTACGACGGCCGGCAGCAAATCGTCGCTGTCGTCGTACTCTGCCAGCAGTTCTTCCAGTTCCTCGTCCTGATCCGAAACAATGTCTTTCACGTCGACGTAGGCTTCGGCGCCGCGATAGCCGTGGCGACGGTCGTAATCGATGACGCCACGGCGAACGGCCAGATAGGCGGCTCGTTGTTCGCCCAGATTGATGGTGGTGATGACGCGCAGGCCGCGGCTGTAAACATCATCGGGGAAGCGCTCGGCAGCAATCTGACGGGCCATCTCGGCGACATGCTCGGCGCGGACACCGAAGTCATTGACGTCGCGCTTGACGTGCAGGGCTTCCGTCTGGGCGGTTTTCCATTGAGCGTCATTGATGAAGCTGAGCTCATGCATCCGGCGCAGCACATAGCGCTGGCGCAACTGCGCCCGTTTTGGATTGACCACCGGGTTATAGGCCGAGGGCGCCTTGGGCAGGCCGGCCAGCATGGCGGCCTCGGCGATGCTGACATCCTTCAGTGCTTTGCCATAATAGATCTGTGCTGCTGCCGAGAAGCCGTAGGCGCGTTGACCGAGATAAATCTGGTTGATGTAGATCTCGAGAATCTGGTCTTTTCCCAGATTGTTCTCTATTTTGAAAGCCAGTAACATCTCGTAAAGTTTTCGGGTCAGGGTTTTTTCGCTGGAAAGGAAGAAATTGCGCGCCACCTGCATGGTGATGGTCGATGCTCCCTGACGCTTGCCACCGCCAACGAAATTGGAATACGCTGCGCGCAGTACCCCGAGGGTGTCGATACCCGGATGCTGGTAGAAGCGCTCGTCTTCGGCCGCAAGAATGGCCTGCTTCATGACGGAGGGAACATCCTTGATCAGTGCAAAGTTGCGCCGTTCCTCGCCAAATTCGCCGATCAGATGGCCATCGCTGGAGTAGATCCGCAGAGGAATTTTGGGCTGATAGTCAGTCAGCACTTCGATCGAGGGCAGCTGCGGATAGGCCAGGATGAGAACAATGCCGGCCAGCGCGGCGATACTGAGCACAGCGCCGCAGACGAGGAGCAGGAAATACAGCGCCCAGCGGGCGGGGGCGGGTAGGGCTGGAATGGGCACGAATGGATGGGGTGGAAGGCGGCGTGCGGGATTATAGCTGTGGTGCTGGAGACACGCTGTGCTAGGCCATCCTTAATAATTTTGCTTTACAGCCGATATAGTTGCTGCTAGCATCTGAAGTAAATTATCTGTATAGCTCGTAACGTAATATTTTTAAAGGAAAAATCCTTTGCAGATCGATGTCTCGGCCCTGAAGTCGATCTTTAACCCGAAGCTGCGTCCGCTGATCGGCGTGGATATCAGTTCGACTGCTGTAAAGATGGTCGAGCTGGTTGATGCCGGCAAGGGGCAGCCGCGAGTTGAGCGCTATGCGATCGAGCCCTTGCCGAAAGAGGCTGTGCTGGATGGCAATCTGGCGTCGCTTGAATCTGTGGCCGATACCCTGCAGCGGTGCTGGAAGCGACTCGGCACCTCTACCCGCTTCGTGGCGTTGGCGCTGCCGACTTCCGCGGTCATCACCAAGAAGATCACACTGCCTGGCAACCTGCGCGAGCAGGACATGGAGATTCAGGTCGAGTCGGAGGCCAATCAGTACATTCCGTTTGCGCTGGAGGAGGTCAATCTTGACTTTCAGGTCATCGGGCCGGCACCAGGGAGCCCTGATGACGTCGAGGTATTGCTGGCGGCTTCACGCAAGGAAAAGGTCGAAGACCGTGTAGCTGCCGCCGAATTGGCTCAGCTAAAGCCCGTGGTGATGGATGTAGAGGCCTACGCGATCCAGGTGGCCTATGAATTGGTAATCAAGCAGCTGCCGCGCGAGGGGGTGGACCAGATCGTCGCGCTGGTGGACGTGGGCGCCTCGGCGATGAAAATCACCATCATGAAGGATAACCAGCAGCTCTACGCGAGAGAGCAGGCTTTCGGCGGATCGCAACTCACCGATGAGATCATGCGCGTATATGGCATGGGCCCCGACGAGGCCGAGAACCTCAAGCGTTCCGGTACGCCGCCAGACAACTACGAAGCGGAAATTCTTCATCCCTTCATTGAAAACATGGCGCAGGAAGTCGCCCGCGCGCTGCAGTTCTTCTTTACCTCAACACCGTTCAACGAAGTGCACCACATACTTCTGGCGGGTGGCTCGGCCCTGGTTCCGGGTGTCGCGGAAATCGTCGGTCAGCGCACCAACGTCAATACCCTGCTGGCTGATCCATTTGCCGGGATGGCAATATCACCGCGCATTCGCGCAAAACAGCTCGCTGCGGACGCGCCGTCGCTGTTGGTGGCGTGCGGGCTCGCTCTCAGGAAGTTCGATCAATGATCCGGATCAATCTACTTCCTCATAGAGAGGCGAAGCGCAAGGGACGGCGCCAGCAGTTTTATGTCTTGCTGGGCTTGGTGTCCGTGTTGGCGGGACTGATCTGGTTCCTCGGTTTTTCGATCGTCAATCGCCAGATTGCGACCCAGAACGAGAAAAATGAGTTTCTCAAGCGAGAAATCGCCAGTCTGGACAAGGAAATCGACGAGATCAAGAAGATCCAGGAGCAGACCAATGCCCTGCTTTCCCGAAAGCGCGTGATTGAGGCCTTGCAGGCCAATCGCACGGAAACGGTGCATTTGTTCAATGAACTGGCGAAGCAAGTGCCGGAAGGCATCTATTTACGTACTTTGACGCAGACCGGGCCAAAAATTGTCATTTCGGGCTACGCGCAGTCCAACGCGCGGATCACCACGCTAATGAATAATCTCGACGAATCGCCACTGTTGGAACAATCGACCCTGATTGAAACCAAGGCTGAGGCGGTGGCCAGCCGGCGTCTCAATGCGTTCAGCATAACCACCGTGATCACCCGCCAGACAGCGGCGCCGGGGAAGAAATGATGAAGCTGCCTGATCTGTCCTCCTTGTTCAAGCGCAAGTCGGCCGCCGAACGCCTGGTGGAAAAGCACGCCGAAAAGACTGAGCCTGCGCCACCCAAGGCGCCGCTGATAGATTTCCAGCAGTTGGTGACGGATTTCAAGACGCTTGATCCAAAAGATCCCGGGCTCTGGCCGCTAGCACCCCGTATTGTCAGTCTGTTAGGCCTCTTTGTGGCTTTGATCGCCGCCTCGTGGGGTTTTGGACAAATCGGCTGGAGCGTCCAACTGGATGAGCTTGAGGCGACCAAGGTTCTAGAAGCCAAGCACAAGGAAGACTGGCTGGGCAAGAAAAGGCAGGCCGTCAATCTTGACGAGTATCGCCGCCAACTGGCCGAGATAGATCGTTCCTTCGGTGCTTTGCTCAAGCAGTTGCCGAACAAAGCCGAGATGGGAGACATGCTGGTCGATATCAACAAGGCGGCGCAAGCTCGAGGCCTCTCGGTTGAACTCTTCAAGCCGGGTGGCGAAGCGCCCCGGGAGTTTTACGCCGAGGTGCCGATTACATTGAACCTCATCGGCAGCTATCACGACATCGGGGGATTTACCGGAGACCTCGCAAGATTGCCGCGGATTGTGACCCTGAACGATATCAACCTGACGACGAACCCGAATGGGACACTGGTGCTGAGAACGACTGCAAAAACCTTCCGCTATCTTGATGATGGCGAAATGGCCAATCAGAAGAAGGCCCAACAGGCTAAAGGAAAGAAATGAAACTCCATGGCCTTCTATTCCTCTGTTCGCTACTGTTGCTCGGCTGCGCGGCCGAAGAGCATCAGGATCTTCGACAGTGGATGCGCGAAGAGACCAAAGGCATGAAAGGGCGGGTCTCGCCTCTGCCGGAAATAACCGCATTTCCGGTGGTCGCCTATGAAACGGAGACGCTTACGCCACCCTTCGCGGCCGGCAAGATCGCCACGCTGGAGGCCATTGCCGACAAGACTGCACCGGATCGCACCCGGCCCCAGCAGCCGCTGGAAATCTTTCCGATCGAGGATCTCAAGGTGGTCGGCATCATTGCGGCGGGGGCGGTGCCCTATGCCCTGATTCAGACTCCGCCACCGAACAAGCCAAAGCACGTGCGCGTTGGCGAATACATGGGCCGTAGTTTTGGCAAGATAACGGCAATCAGCAAGGAAGGCATCACGGTGCTTGAAACCGTCAAGGATGCAAACGGTGCATGGGTTGAGCAGGAACGAAAACTCGATGTACCGAAAGGAGGAGGACTTTGATGAAGAATTTCCATATGGCCGCGGTTGTACTGGCGAGCTTCCTGTTTGCTCTGCCAGGTGTATCGAACGCGGCAGAAAACTCCATCAAGCAGATTCAGGTCAGGCGCGATGGTGATCAGGTCCTTCTCAAGGTCCAGATGTCCGCCCCGTTGAAGGCGATGCCGGGAAACTGGAGTGTCCTCGAACCGCCGCGGGTCGTGATTGACTTCCCCGGGACCGACAACCAGTCGGGGCAGACCACGCAGCAAGTGGCGACGGGTGATCTCAAGAGCCTGAATCTGGTTCAGACCGACAAGCTGACGCGCCTGGTACTTAACCTCTATCGGCCGACGAAATTTTCAACAGAGATAGCCGGCGATGTCCTGTTTATCAAGTTACAGGCGCAGAGCGTCCAGGCGAGTCAGGAGCCGGCGCCGAGTGTCTATCAACCGACTTTGCCGACAGCGCCGACTGGTGCGGCGAAGCCGGTCGTAGCGGCCGACTCGGCCGCTATCCGTGACATCGTATTCAGGCGCGGTGAAGACGCGCAGGCAACGATCACGGTGGATCTTACTGATGGCACCGTACCCATAGACATCCGCCGCGCGGGTTCCGGAATTGTTGTCGAATTGCGCGACGTCGAGCTACCTGAGCGCCTGCAAAATCGACGCGATGTGAATGATTTTGCGACGCCGGTAACCACGCTGACATCGCGTGCGATGGGCAATCTGACGCGCCTCGAAATTGCCGCGCGCGGACGCTGGTTTCACCAAGCCCATCTGGCCAACAACCAGCTGACCATCGAAGTGAAGCCGATAGCCGCCGACGAGGCCAACAAGCTGGTTCAAGGCGGAGAGCAGGGGCAGAAGGTCTCAATTAACTTCTTCAATGCGGACGCAACCATGGTGTTGCGCACGCTTGCCGACATTTCTGGCAAGAATGTATTGATCGACCCTTCGCTGAATGGCAGAACGGTCACCGCCAACCTCGACAACATTCCGTATGACCAGGCGCTGGAAATTATCATGGCCCAGGTCAATTCCGGCATGCGGGTGCGCAATGACATCGTTCTTTTCGGCGATCGGGCCGTGCTGCAAAAACGCGACCAGGACACGGCCGACGAAACAACGCGGGCGAGCGACGTGGCGCCGCTTGTGGCGGAAACCTTCAAGCTCAACTATGTCAAGGCAGCCGACATAGTCTCGCTGGTGAACAGCAGCTTTGCCGCCACCAGCGCCGCAGCCGGCGCCGCGCCAGCGGCGGGTGCGCCAGCAGCTGCCCCTGCGCCGGGGGCCGCCGCGGGTGGCGGCGCAAGCAAAGGAATGCTTACCGCGCGCGGGGGAATTTCGGTGCACGACGCCACTAATCAGGTATTTGTGAGGGATACGGCTGCTGTGGTTGAGGCAATCCGCGAAGTCATCCGGAACGTGGATATCCCGCCCAAGCAGGTGATGATCGAGGCCCGGATTGTCGAAGCCTCTACCGGGTTTACCAACTCGCTGGGCATGCGCTTGCGGCTTGCCAGTTCAGATGAATTGGGAAATCGCGGCTATCAGGTGCCTGGTACGAATACCACGCGGGTGGCACTGGGAACGACGGCCGGGTTCTCCAATGTCGACACGTTTGGCGCCCCCATTGCGCCGGCACTGGCTCGGTCGTCGACCAACATATTTCAACCCAGCTATTCGCTCGCCTCGGCCGCCAATATCGGCCTGATGTTGTTCAACAACGCCGGCACCAAGCTGCTGGCACTGGAACTGCAGGCGGCCGAGAACGACTCGCGCAACAAGACCATTTCGTCGCCAAGAATCGTCACGCTCAACCGCAAGGCGGCGACCATCAACAATACCCAGCAGGTCACCATTCTTACCGGCGTCAATGCCACCACGGGCCTGCCGATCTACCAGACGTTTTCGGCGCCGCTAACTCTCGGCGTGACGCCATCAGTCAATCCGGACAATCGCATCAGCCTCGAGCTGAATATCGCCAAGAGCACGATCACCAACGCGACGACCGGCAGTCTGGACACCAACACCGTTACCACCAGCGTGATAGTGGAAAATGGCGGCACGGTGGTTATCGGCGGCTTTGCACGTGAATCGGATATCCAGACTCAGGACCGTGTCCCTTTCCTCGGCGATCTGCCGTACGTGGGCTTCCTGTTCAAGACGACCCAAAAGAGTCAGTCGCGCAGTGAATTGCTGGTCTTCATCACGCCGCGTATTGTCAGTGATGTGCTGACGCAACGCTAGATCGAGTCCGCCGTTACGTGAAGAGGCCGGCGCAAGCCGGCCTCTTTCTTTTGCGCTGATACAATTCGGTCGTGAGTGCAAAGAACAACATCTACCTGGTAGGCATGCCAGGCGCCGGCAAGACTACGGTTGGCCGCCAACTGGCGAGGCGCATGCAGCGTTCCTTTATCGATGCGGATCACGAGATAGAGGCGCGCACCGGTGTCAGGATTCCCCTGATTTTCGACATCGAGGGCGAAAAGGGGTTTCGCGACCGCGAGTCCAGGGTCATTGCCGAACTGGCCAGCGAGTCAAACCTGATTGTGGCTACGGGAGGCGGCGCTGTGTTGCGCCCGGAAAATCGAGCGGCGCTGAAGCAGGGTGGCACAGTGGTCTATCTTTACGTGGCGCCGCGCTTGCTTTTTGAACGGACCCGCCTTGATCCCAATCGGCCTTTGCTGCAGGTCGCTGACCCGATGCAGAAGATCGAGGAGTTGTTCGCGGCGCGCGACCCTTTGTATCGCGAGGTCGCAGATATCGTCATCAACAGCATGGGCGGCAGCGTCAACCATCTGGTCAAACATGTTGAACGGGAGTTGGGCAAGCAATGCGCCGCCTGAACCTTGAACTGGCCGAACGCAGCTATCCGATCCTGATCGGCGGCGGCCTCGTTTCCCGTGCCGATCTCATCCTTCCGCATCTACGCTACCCACGCATCGCCCTGGTCAGCAACACCACCGTTGCCCCGTTGTACATGGATGTGCTCGCCGAGGCGCTCGAAAAACTCGGCGTTGCCGTTACGCCGATCATCCTGCCCGATGGCGAAGCGCACAAGAATTGGGAATCGCTCAACCTGATCTACGACGTTTTGTTGGCATCCCGTTGCGACCGTGGTACCACGGTCGTCGCCCTCGGCGGCGGCGTCATTGGGGATCTGGCTGGCTTCGCCGCGGCCACTTATCAGCGTGGCGTGCCCTTCATCCAGGTACCGACCACCCTGCTGTCGCAGGTCGATTCCTCGGTGGGCGGCAAGACCGGCATCAATCATCCGCGCGGCAAGAACATGGTCGGCGCCTTCTGGCAGCCGAAGCTGGTGCTGGCGGATACCGATACCCTCAAGACCCTCCCGGACCGCGAACTGTCGGCGGGCATGGCGGAGGTGATCAAGTACGGACTGATTCGCGATCTGCCGTTTCTGGCATGGCTGGAAGCCAATATGGACGGCCTTCTGGCACGCGATGGCGAATTGCTCGGCTACGCAATCGAACGCTCCTGCGTCAACAAGGCTGAAGTCGTAGCGGCAGATGAACTGGAGACGGCCCGCGAAGGGGGCCGTGCGCTGCTCAATCTCGGCCATACCTTTGGCCATGCCATAGAAACCGGCATGGGCTATGGCGAGTGGCTGCATGGTGAAGCGGTTGCCGCCGGGACCATGATGGCTGTCGAGCTCTCGCATCGCCTCGGTTGGCTGCCCGCCGCCGATGTGGTCCGTGTCCGCACGCTCTTGCAGCGCGCACGCCTGCCGGTCAAGGGGGCGGACCTGGGCGCGGCACGCTATCTCGAGTTGATGTCCCACGACAAGAAAGTCGTCGCCGGCAATTTGCGGCTGGTCCTGCTCAAGACTCTGGGCCATGCCGTGACCTATGCCGACGCGCCGCGCGAGGAAATTGTCGCGGCCATCGAGGCATGCTGCCGTGAGTGATCTGGCGCCCTATGCAGTTAGCGATGGCGCCAGTCGCGGTCGCGCTATCCCCGAGCCGCGGCCGAAAGCGCGCAGCGAGTTTCAGCGCGATCGTGACCGGATCGTGCATTCAACCGCTTTTCGCCGACTCGAATACAAGACGCAGGTTTTCGTCAATCACGAAGGGGATCTGTTCCGCACCCGCCTGACGCACAGCATCGAGGTTGCCCAGATCGCGCGCTCGATCGCGCGTGCCATGAATCTCAACGACGATCTGGTTGAGGCGATTGCGCTGGCACACGACCTCGGTCATACGCCCTTCGGGCACGCGGGCCAGGATGCCCTTAACGAATGCATGCTGACGCATGGCGGCTTTGAACACAATCTGCAGAGTCTGAGCATCGTCGATCGCCTTGAAGAACGCTACGGCGCCTTCGACGGCCTCAACCTGATGTTCGAGACGCGCGAGGGCATCCTCAAGCACTGCTCGCCAGCCAAGGCGCGCGAACTCGGCGAATTGGGCCAGCGCTTCCTCGACGGCCGCCGGCCGTCGCTCGAAGCACAGATCTGCAATCTGGCCGATGAGATTGCCTACAACAATCACGACGTCGATGACGGTTTGCGTTCCGGATTGCTCACGCTGGCGCAACTTGAAGGGGTGAGCCTCTTTGCCCGCCACGCCGCCGAAGCCGACGCTGAATTCCCCGGCCTGTCGGGTCGCCGGCGTGTGCACGAAACCATACGTCGCATGATCGGCGCGCTGGTAACCGACCTGCTGGCCGAGTCGGCGCGGCGCATCGCCGCCGCAGTCCCGCAAACGCTTGAAGAGGTGCGCGCAGCCCCGGCACTGATTGCCTTCACCGAGTCCATGCAGGCCGAGAATCGGGCGCTCAAGGCATTTCTGCGCGAGAACCTCTACCAGCACTACCAGGTGCTGCGCATGACTACCAAGGCGCGGCGCATCATTCACGATTTGTTCGATGCATTCGTCGCTGATCCACGGTTGCTGCCTCCCCAGTATCAGGAAATGGCGGCGACCGGGGGCGTCGAGCGCGCCACGGCAGACTACATTGCCGGCATGACCGACCGCTACTCGATGAAGGAGCATCGTCGCCTGTTCTCGGTCGGCGAACTATGACGTCCTGATGCTGCGTTGCAGCGTCTTGAATTCGGCAGCTTTTGACGGTATATTTACACGTTCGTCCGCCATGTTCGGCGGGCCATTCAAGGCCGGGGAGCGGCATCACCCCGGCTTTTTTGCCGATTGCCCCCGGCTTTTTGCCGGTCGTATTCCCGAGGAAAGAGAAGATGGTCCTCCCCCAGCGCCAGGGTCTATACGATCCTGCCAATGAACATGACGCCTGTGGCGTCGGTTTTGTTGCCCATATCAAGAATCAGAAAAGCCACGCCATCATCGAGCAGGGGCTGCTGATTCTGGAAAATCTCGAACATCGCGGAGCAACGGGTTACGACCCCTTGCTGGGTGACGGTGCCGGCATCCTGATCCAGATTCCGGACGCGTTTTTCCGCGAGGAAATGGCGCGGCAGGACGTCACGCTGCCGCCGCCGGGACAATACGGTGTCGGCATGGTGTTTCTGCCGCGCGGCGACGCCAGCCGACGTGCCTGCGAGGCGGTGATCGAACGCGCGATTCGCTATGAAGGCCAGGTCCTGCTGGGCTGGCGCGACGTTCCGGTGGATAACTCGGGACTGGCCCAGGCGGCCAAGGACATCGAGCCCGTGGTGCGCCAGGTAT
This sequence comes from Sulfuritalea sp., assembly GCA_044344235.1. GTDB lineage: Bacteria > Pseudomonadota > Gammaproteobacteria > Burkholderiales > Rhodocyclaceae > Sulfuritalea. Next base: position 13,196 of record JBIJDI010000007.1, read on the forward strand.
TCATCGGCGCCGGCCCGGGTATTGCCGATGCCGACGCACTGGAAAGAAAGCTCTACATCCTGCGCAAGTCGACCGGACACACGATTCAGGCACTCAAGTTGCCCGATGGCAAGATGTTCTATGTGTCGTCCATGTCGTGCCGCACGGTTGTGTACAAGGGCATGCTGCTGGCCAACCAGGTCGGCACCTATTACCTCGACCTGCAGGACAAGCGCGCGGTCTCGGCCATGGCGCTGGCGCACCAGCGCTTCTCGACCAACACCTTCCCGACCTGGGATCTGGCGCATCCATTCCGCATGATCGCCCACAACGGCGAAATCAACGCGCTGCGCGGCAACGTCAACTGGATGCGCGCGCGCGAGCACGGTATTTCGTCCACGATTCTCGGCGAAGACCTGGAAAAGGTCTGGCCCCTGATTTACGACGGCCAGTCCGATTCGGCTTCCTTCGACAACGCCCTGGAACTGCTGGTGATGGGCGGCTACAGCCTTGCCCACGCCATGATGATGCTGATTCCGGAAGCCTGGGCCGGCAATCCGCTGATGGACGAGGAGCGGCGTGCCTTCTACGAATACCACATGGCGCTGATGGAGCCGTGGGACGGCCCGGCGGCAGTGGCCTTCACCGATGGCCGCCAGATTGGCGCCACCCTCGACCGCAACGGCCTGCGCCCGGCGCGCTACCTGATCACCGATGACGACCTGGTGGTGATGTCCTCCGAGATCGGCGTACTGCCGATCGCCCAGGAGCGCATCGTCAAGAAGTGGCGCCTGCAGCCCGGCAAGATGTTCCTCATCGATCTCGAACAGGGACGCATCATCGACGACGCCGAACTCAAGCGCACCATGTCCACAGCCAAGCCGTACAGAAAATGGATCGAGCAGTCGCGGTACTTCGTCGATGATCTGCCTGAGGTCAAGTCCGAAGAAAGGCCTTGCGGCTCGCTGCTGAAGGTACAGCAGACCTTTGGCTACACCCAGGAAGACTTCAAGTTCATCCTCGAGCCGATGGCCACGCTGGGCGAGGAAGCCACGGGCGCCATGGGCAATGACAGCCCATTGCCGGTGCTGTCCGACAGGGCCAAGCCCCTGTTCAGCTATTTCAAGCAGTTGTTTGCCCAGGTGACGAATCCGCCGATCGATCCGATCCGCGAAGAAATCGTCATGTCGCTGATTTCCCTGGTCAGCCCGAACCCCAACCTGCTCGGAGTCGACGAAACCAGACCGACGCCGCGCCTCGAGGTGCATCAACCGATCCTTTCGCCGGCCGACATGGCCAAGTTGAAGAAGATCGACGACCTGACCAAGGGTACCTTCCGTCCCATCGTGGTCGATATCACGACACCAGCGGCGGAAGGGTCAGCGGGCATGAGCCGTTCCCTGTACGAGGTGTGCACCCGCGTCGAACGTGCGGTAGGGGCGGGCTACAGCGTCGTCATCCTCTCCGACCGCGCCGTCAGCCATGAGCGTGCCCCGATTCCGGCCCTGCTGGCCTGCTCCGCCGTGCATCAGCACCTGGTGCGGGTTGGGCTACGCACCTCCTGCGGCCTGGTCGTGGAAACCGGCGCCGCACGTGAAGTGCATCATTTCGCCACGCTTGCCGGCTATGGCGCCGAGGCGATTCATCCCTGGCTCGCTTTCGAAAGCATCGCCGCGATCGCCGGACAGTTGCCGAACAAGCCGACGGCATATGCGGCGCAGAAGAACTACACCAAGGCCATCAACAAGGGCTTGATGAAAGTGATGTCCAAGATGGGCATCTCGACCTATCAGTCCTACTGCGGCGCGCAGATTTTCGAGGCGGTCGGCCTGTCGTCCGATTTCGTGAACCGCTACTTCGCCGGTACCCCGACCAAGATCGAAGGCATCGGCCTGAAGGAAGTCGCCGAGGAGGCATTGAATACGCATGCTGATGCCTGCAGCGCCAACCCGGTTCTCGCCAGCATGCTCGACTGCGGCGGCGAATACGCCTTCCGTGTCCGCGGTGAAGAGCACATGTGGACCCCGGATGCCATCGCCAAGCTGCAGCACGCGACGCGCTCGGGCAAGTACGAGACCTACAAGGAATACGCGAGCCTGATCAACGACCAGGGTCACCGCCACATGACCCTGCGTGGCCTGTTTGAGATCAAGCCGGCCGGCCCCGCGGTTCCTCTGGATCAAGTGGAATCTGCCAAGGACATCGTCAAGCGTTTTGCCACCGGCGCCATGTCGCTGGGCAGCATTTCCACGGAAGCACACACCACGCTGGCCATCGCCATGAATCGCATCGGCGGCAAGTCGAACACCGGCGAAGGCGGCGAGGATCGCATGCGCTTCAAGCCGGTGGCGGCTGGCAGCACGCTTGCCAGTGTGATCGGCAAAAGCCGTATCGCCCGCGACATCGCACTCAAGGCGGGCGACAGTCTGCGCTCGGCGATCAAGCAGGTGGCCTCCGGCCGCTTCGGCGTCACCGCCGAATACCTGGCCAATGCCGACCAGATCCAGATCAAGATGGCCCAGGGCGCCAAGCCCGGCGAAGGCGGCCAGTTGCCCGGCCACAAGGTTTCCGAGTACATCGGTTTCCTGCGCCATTCCGTGCCCGGCGTGCAACTCATTTCGCCGCCGCCGCACCACGACATCTACTCGATCGAGGATCTGGCGCAACTGATCCATGACCTGAAGAACTCCAATCCGGAGGCTAGCGTCTCGGTCAAGCTGGTGTCGGAAATTGGTGTCGGTACGGTTGCTGCCGGTGTCGTCAAGGCCAAGGCCGATCACGTCGTGATCGCAGGTCATGACGGCGGCACCGGCGCTTCGCCGATTTCGTCGATCAAGCACGCCGGTACGCCTTGGGAACTGGGCCTTGCCGAAACGCAGCAGACGCTGGTGCTCAACCGCTTGCGCGGTCGTGTCCGCGTCCAGGCCGACGGCCAGATGAAGACCGGTCGCGACGTGCTCATCGGCGCCCTGCTCGGCGCCGACGAGTTCGGCTTCGCCACGGCACCGCTGGTGGTCGAAGGCTGCATCATGATGCGCAAGTGCCACCTCAATACCTGCCCGGTCGGCGTTGCGACGCAGGACCCGGTGTTGCGCGAGCGCTTCTCCGGGCAACCCGAGCACGTGGTCAATTACTTCTTCTTCGTCGCCGAGGAAGTGCGCGAATGGATGGCGCAGATCGGCATCCGCAGGTTCGACGACCTCATCGGCCGCTCTGACCTTCTCGACATGCGCAAGGGCGTGGATCACTGGAAGGCCAAGGGTCTCGACTTCTCGCGGATTTTCTATCGCCGCCCGGAAGTGGCGGGCGTTTCCTGCCGTCATACCGAAACCCAGGATCACGGTTTGTCCAAGGCACTGGATCACGGCCTGATCGCCAAGGCCGCACCGGCGCTGGATCACGGCAAGAAGGTGGTCATCGAGTCGCCGATCCGGAACCAGAATCGCACCGTGGGCACACTGCTTTCCCACCGGGTGGCGAAGAGCAAGGGCCACGAGGGTTTGCCCGATGACACCATCACCATCAAGTTCACCGGTACGGCCGGGCAGAGTTTTGGCGCGTTCCTGGCCCGCGGCATCACGCTCGATCTGACCGGCGAAGCCAATGACTATGTCGGCAAGGGGCTTTCCGGCGGCCGCATCATCGTGCGTCCGCCGTCGGCCTTCCGCGGCGTGCCCTGCGAAAACATCATCGTCGGCAACACGGTGCTTTACGGCGCCACCGAAGGCGAAGTGTTCTTCCGCGGCGTCGCCGGCGAACGCTTCGGTGTGCGCAATTCAGGCGCCACGGCAGTGGTGGAGGGAACCGGCGATCACGGTTGCGAGTACATGACGGGCGGCACCGTCGCCGTGCTCGGCCTCACCGGGCGCAATTTCGCCGCGGGCATGTCGGGCGGCATCGCCTACGTCTATGATGAAGATGGCATGTTTGCACAGCGCTGCAATCCGGCGATGGTCGTGCTGGAAAAAGTCCTGCCCGATACGGAGCAGGCTGACGACGGTACTCGGCATCGCGGCCAGAGCGACGAGGCGCAACTCAAGCGCATGATCGAACAGCATGCCCGCCTGACCGGCAGCGAACGAGCCAAGGCGCTGCTCGCCGACTGGAGCAAGGCGCGCGGCAAATTCGTCAAGGTGTTCCCGAATGAGTATCGTCGCGCCCTGAAGGAAATTGCGGCGACCCGGCTGAAGGAGGCTGCGTAATGGGCAAGCCCACCGGATTCCTCGAGTTCCAGCGCATTTCGGAAAGCTACGAGAAGGCGACGATCCGCATCCATCACTATCGCGAATTCATCCCGCATCTGAATGACGATCAGGCCAAGACGCAAGGTGCGCGCTGCATGGACTGCGGCATCCCGTTCTGCAACAACGGCTGTCCGGTGAACAACCTGATCCCGGACTGGAACGATCTTGTCTATAAGGGCAAGTGGCGCGAGGCGATCGAGACCCTGCATTCGACCAACAACTTTCCGGAGTTCACCAGCCGCATCTGCCCGGCACCCTGCGAGGCCGCCTGCACGCTGAACATTCCGCAAACCCCGGTCGGCATCAAGTCCATCGAGCGCGCCATCATCGACAAGGCCGGCGAGAACGGCTGGGTGGTGCCTCAGCCGGCGCCGAAGAAGACCGGCAGGAAAATTGCCGTGGTCGGCTCCGGCCCTGCGGGCATGGCTGCCGCACAGCAACTGGCCCGCGCCGGCCACGCAGTGACGGTATTCGAGAAGAACGACCGCATCGGCGGCCTGCTGCGTTATGGCATTCCCGACTTCAAGCTGGACAAGCGCCTGATCGACTGGCGCATGGCGCAGATGAAAGCGGAAGGCGTCAAGTTCGTTACCGGCACCATGGTGACCAGCGCTGCCTTGCCCAAGGGCGTGGTCAATGATGCGAAGAAGACCGTCAGCCCGGAGCAGTTGAAGAAGGATTTCGATGCCGTGGTGCTGGCCGGCGGTGCGGAAAATCCGCGCGATCTTCCGGTGCCGGGCCGCGAACTTGAAGGCGTGCATTTCGCGCTGGAGTTCCTGATTCCGCAGAACAAGGAAGTATCCGGCGGCAGCAAGAATCCGATCAACGTCAAGGGCAAGCATGTTGTCGTCATCGGTGGCGGTGATACGGGTTCCGATTGCGTCGGTACCTCCAATCGCCACGGCGCGGCCAGCATCACCCAGATCGAACTGCTGGCGCGCCCGCCCGAGCAGGAAAATGGCGCGCTGACCTGGCCCTACTGGCCGCTGCGCATGCGCACGTCCTCGTCGCACGATGAAGGCTGTGGGCGCGACTGGTCGATCGGCACCAAGGCATTTGTCGGTGAAAATGGAAAGCTCAAGGCCATCAAGGCGGTTCGTCTGTCATGGGCAGACGGCAAGATGAGCGAAGTGCCCGGTTCCGAATTCGAGATACCGGCCGATTTCGCATTCCTTGCGATGGGCTTCGTCAACCCGGTCGGCGGCGTGCTCGATGCCTTTGGCGTCGACAAGGATGCGCGCGGCAATGCCAAGGCTGATACCGAAGGCAGGCAGGCCTACAGCACCAACGTGCCGGGCGTGTTTGCCGCCGGCGACATGCGCCGCGGCCAGTCGCTTGTGGTGTGGGCGATTCGCGAAGGTCGCCAGTGCGCCCGCACCGTCGATCAGTTCCTCATGGGTTCCACTACGCTGCCCCGGTAAGCCAGCCTTGAACGTCGTCATCCTCGCGGCGGGGCAGGGCAAGCGGATGCACTCCGACTTGCCCAAGGTATTGCACCCGCTGGCGGGGAAGCCCTTGCTTGGCCACGTGCTCGACACCGCGCGGGCCATCGGCGCGACGAAAATATGCGTGGTGTACGGCCACGGTGGCGAGCAGGTTCGCGCCGCACTCGACGCACCCGATCTCACGTGGGTCAAGCAGGAGCCGCAACTTGGCACCGGTCACGCGGTGCTGCAGGCCATGCCACAGTTTGCCGCCGTCTCGCCAGCGCCGACTTTGCAGACGCTGGTGCTCTATGGCGACGTCCCGCTGATCCGTGCCGCGACCCTGCAGCGTCTGATCGCGGCGGCGGGCGGCGATAAGCTGGCGTTGCTTACCGCGCATCTCGATAGTCCGCAGGGTTACGGGCGCATCGTCAGGGTCGACGGCGCGGTCAAGCGCATCGTCGAGGAGAAGGACGCCGACGACGCCGAGCGGGCGATCCGCGAAATCAACACAGGCATTCTGGTAGCGCCGACCGCGGCACTGACACGCTGGCTGCCGACACTGGGCAACCGCAACGCACAGGGCGAGTACTACCTGACCGACATCGTCGCTCTGGCCGTGGCCGAGGGCATGCCGGTGGTGACGGCGCATCCGGATGCTGCCTGGGAAACCGAGGGCATCAACAGCAAGCTGCAGCTCGGCGCGCTGGAGCGCGTGCATCAGCGCAATGTCGCCGAGTACCTCATGGAAGCCGGGATCACGCTGAGTGATCCGGCGCGATTGGACGTGCGCGGCGAACTCAAGTGCGGCCGCGATGTGAG
>JBIJDI010000163.1:0-6043 GCA_044344235.1 Sulfuritalea sp.
CAAGGTCGACGAAGCGCGCAAGATTTTCTTCGAGAAGACCGAGCCGCTTAACGGCAAGGTGGTCGAGCATGTCAATAACCTGCGCAAATTCCATGTTGAGGGTGCCAAACGCGAATTCGCCGAAGCCACCGCGCGCTACGAAAGCAGCCGCACGGTAGCGATCGCGCTGATCGTCGCCGGCCTGCTGCTGGCGGTGAGCGCCGCCGTGGTGCTGATTCGCTCGATCGTGGGGCCGCTGCGCGAGGCCACCGACATCTTCAAGAAGATCAGTCAGGGCCAGTACGGGAACTTCGTGGACATCACGAAAAACGACGAAACGGGGAAGTTCCTTCAAAGCCTGGAAGTCATGCAGACCAAGCTCGGGTTCGACGTGGCCGAGGCGGCCCGCGTAGCCGACGAAACCCTGCGCATCAAGATCGCGCTGGACAACGTAAGCACCGGCGTCATGATCGCCAACAACGAACGCACCATCATCTACGCCAACAAGTCGGTACAGAAGATTCTCAAGGGCGCCGAAGCAGCGATTCGTCAGCAGTTGCCGAATTTCGATGCGGAAAAGATGATGGGGGTCAACATCGATACTTTCCACAAGAATCCGGCGCACCAGGCCAACTTGCTGGCGACCTTCACCAGCACCTATGTCGCCAATCTTGAAATCGGCGGGCGTTACTTGCGGGTGACGGCCAGCCCGGTGATCAACGCGCGCAACGATCGCCTTGGCGCGGTGGCCGAGTGGCTGGATCGCACCAATGAAGTCATGGTCGAGAAGGAAGTGGCCGGCATCGTCGATGGCGCCCTGCGCGGCGACTTCGTGACAAGGCTCTCGCTGGAAGGCAAGGAAGGGTTCTTCAAGCAACTGTCCGAGGGCCTGAACCAGTTGTCCGAAGTGACCCAGACCGGGTTGTCCGATGTCGCGCGAGTGCTGCAACTGGTCGCGGCAGGCGACCTGACGCAAAAGATCGACGCTGACTATCAGGGCATCTTCGGTCAGTTGAAAGACGATACCAACACCACCATCGAGCGTTTGCGCGAAGTGGTCGGACGCATCAAGGAAGCCACCGAGGCGATCAACATTGCGTCGCAGGAAATCGCTGCCGGCAACCAGGATCTGTCGAGCCGCACCGAAGAGCAGGCCAGCAGCCTCGAAGAAACCTCATCCGCCATGGAGGAACTCAACGCCACGGTCAAACAGAACGCCGAGAATGCCAAGCAGGCCAACGAACTGGCCAAGACATCCAATGCAGGCGTGGTAAAGGGCGGCGAAGTGGTGAAACAGGTAGTCGTCACCATGGGCGAGATCCAGGCCAGTTCGAAGAAGATCTCGGACATCATCGGCGTCATCGACAGCATCGCCTTCCAGACCAACATCCTGGCGCTGAACGCGGCGGTGGAAGCGGCGCGCGCCGGCGAGCAGGGGCGTGGCTTTGCGGTGGTGGCAACGGAAGTGCGCAACCTGGCACAGCGCAGCGCCACAGCAGCGAAGGAAATCAAGACATTGATCGCCGAGTCGGTGGATAAGGTCGAAAGCGGCGCCAAGCTGGTGCAGCAGGCGGGTACCACGATGGACGAGGTGGTGACCAGCTTCCAGCAGGTGGCCAGTCTGGTCACCGAAATTGCCGCGGCTTCGCGTGAGCAGAGTTCGGGCATCGAACAAACCACGCAGGCGGTAAGCCAGATGGATGAAGTAACCCAGCAGAACGCCGCCTTGGTGGAAGAAGCGGCGGCGGCGGCCGAGAGCCTGGAAGAACAGGCGCGAGGCCTGGTTCAGACCATGAGCGTGTTCAAGCTGGCCGAAGGCAGTGGACGCAGTTTGCCTGCACAATCGCTGCGCGATGCGACGCCAAGGCAACTGGCAGGGGGCGGGCGTCCGCAAGCCAGGCCGGGGATGGCCAAGAAAATTGCGCCGCCGCATCTGGCCGATGCCGGCGAGCAGTGGGAGGAGTTCTGATCGTCAATTGTTGAGTCTCGCCTGAGAGGGGCCGAGAGCACCCCTCAGGCGCTTCATCCGATCAGATTCTCCGCTGCGAGGCGACCCTACTTGGCCAACGAAAAAATGGAACAGCGCGACCGCGAATTTCACTTCACTGCCGCGGATTTCGAGCGGGTCCGCACGCTGATCTACAAGCACGCCGGGATTTCACTGGCGCCGATCAAGCAGGACATGGTCTACAGCCGGCTGGCGAGGCGCTTGCGCGCGCTCGGCTACAGCACCTTCGAGCAGTATCTGGCGCATCTCGAAAGCAATGACGAAGCGGAATGGGAGACTTTCGTCAATTCGCTGACGACCAATCTCACTTCGTTTTTTCGCGAGGCGCATCACTTCGACATCCTGATTCGCCATCTGCGCGAATTGAAGCAGCGCCCGATACGCATCTGGTGCTCGGCAGCGTCGACCGGCGAGGAGCCCTACACCCTGGCCATGACGGCCTGCGAGGCTTTTGACTCGCTGACGCCGCCGGTAGCGATCATCGCCAGCGACATCGACACCAATGTGCTGGCCACCGCGGGAAAGGGCGTCTATCCGTTGGAGCGGGTCGAAAAGCTCAGTGCGGATCGTTTGCGTCGCTTCTTCCTCAAGGGCAGCGGCGCACAGGAAGGTTACGTGCGGATACGGCCGGAATTGCAGAAGCTGCTGAGCTTCACGCGCATCAACCTGCTCGATGCACGCCTGCCGCTGCAAGGCCCGTTCGATGTCATGTTCTGTCGCAACGTCATGATCTATTTCGACAAGCCGACGCAGCGCGCCATTCTTAAGAAGTTTGCGCCCTTGCTGCGCGAAGACGGCCTGCTGTTTGCGGGTCATTCGGAAAGCTTTCTGCATGCGGCAGACGTGTTTCGTCCGTTGGGACGCACGGTGTACGAGCGTGCCGACCGGCCGGCTTCTACACCCACAGCAAAGCATTGACCATGGATGCGGGATTTGTCGAGCATCTGGCGGGCAATCGCTACTTTGATCCGACTTTCGGTGCCGAAGCGGTCAAGGTGCTGCCGGGAGAGTATTTTGTGACCACGACCGACATGCTGCTGGTGACGGTGCTGGGCTCCTGCGTCTCCGCCTGCATTCGCGACAGGGAAAAAGGTATCGGCGGCATGAACCATTTCATGCTGGCCGACTCGGCCGAGCAGTCTCCCTACTCGGCTTCAGCCCGCTATGGCACTTACGCCATGGAGATCCTGATCAACCACCTGCTCAAACTCGGCGCCCGGCGTGGCAGCCTGGAGGCCAAGGTGTTTGGTGGAGGCCGGGTCATGGCCGCGCTGTCCAGTTCGAATGTCGGCGAGCGCAACTGCAGCTTCGTGCTTGATTTCCTGCGTACCGAAGGCATTTTTGTTTCCGCGCAGGATCTGCTCGACGTCCATCCGCGCAAGGTCTACTTTTTTCCGACCACCGGCCGCGTTCTCGTCAAGAAGCTGACGCGCCTGCACAACGACACGCTGATACGACGCGAGAGCGAATACGCGGCGCGTCTCACCGAAGCGCCGGTATCGGGCGATATCGAGCTGTTCTAGAGGATTCCATGCCCATCAAGGTACTTATCGTTGATGACTCCGCGCTAATGCGCGCTCTGCTGACCGAGATCATCAACGGCGCGCCGGATCTCGAGGTGGTCGGCGCAGCGCCGGATCCGATCGCCGCGCGCGAGATGATCAAGACGCTGAACCCTAACGTGTTGACTCTCGACGTCGAAATGCCGCGCATGAACGGCCTCGAATTTCTTGATCGGCTGATGCGTTTGCGGCCGATGCCGGTGATCATGATTTCCTCTTTTACCGCAGCGGGTTCCGAAGTCACCCTCAAGGCTCTCGAACTTGGTGCGGTTGATTATCTGGCCAAGCCGCGAGCAGAGAATATCTCCATGTTGCAAGGCTATGCGGAGGATATTCGCGACAAGATCCGCGCTGCAAGCGGCGCGCGCCTGAAGTCGACGTCGCGCGTCGCCGTACCGCCAGCGCCGACTCTTGCGCAGGCGAAAGGCAGCTTCTCGTCGCGCCTGCTGGCCGAGAAGGTCATCGCCATCGGGGCCTCGACGGGAGGTACCGAGGCCATCAAGGAAGTACTCAGTTCCCTGCCGGGGGAAATGCCGCCCATTGTCATGGTGCAGCACATGCCTGAAAGTTTTACGCCGTCCTTCGCGCAGCGACTCAATAGCTTGTCGAAACTGACGGTGATCGAGGCTCAGGGTGGCGAGCGCCTGCAGCCGGGCATGGCCTATCTGGCCCCGGGGCACTCGCACATGCGGGTAAGGAAGAGCGGTGGGGGCCTTGTGCTCGAGTTGTCGCAGGAGGAACCAGTGAATCGTCATCGGCCGGCAGCCGATGTGCTGTTCCGGTCGGTCGCCGAATACGTGGGGCAAAACGCTCTGGGCGTGATTCTCACCGGCATGGGCAAGGATGGTGCACAGGGCTTGCTGGCCATGCGCCAGGCCGGAGCCTGGAATATCGGACAGGATCAGGCATCCTGCGTTGTGTATGGAATGCCACGCGAGGCCGCTGAGGTTGGCGCGCTGGATGAAGTGGCGACTCTCGCCGACATCGCTGGAAGCATCGTGGCAAAGCTGCGCTCACTGGACAGGCGTGGCGCCGGAGGCTGATTCGGGCCGCATCAAATCGGGCTATACTTGGTTTGTTAGCAACCGCCGCGTGAGCGAGGACAATTTTATGCAGGCTTCTGTCACTGTCACTGAAGGTCGTGCCGTCATCCTGTTGCAGGGCCGTTTTGATTTCAATTCGCATCGTGATTTCCGCGAAGCGGTTGATACGGCCTTGGCGAGTCCGGGTTCAACCATCACAGTCAATTTGGCGGGTGTCGAATACCTCGACAGTTCAGCCTTGGGAATGTTGTTGATGCTGCGCGACAGGGCCAAGGGCGCCGCGCGTGAAGTCGCGTTGACCGGATGTCGCAGTGCAGTGAAGCAGATTCTCGATATTGCCAACTTCGGCAAGCTGTTCAGCATGGATTGAGGCGGTGCGTCCCTTGGGCGCACAATCCGGTTCGCATGTTTCTCCAACAGGGCTCCGTCAGGCCCTTCCGGCAAACACGGATTGATGGTTTCGGCCTTGAGTTCGGCTGTGGTTTTGCTACAGTGAACCCATAGAACAATGACGTTTTGGCTGGCTGGCCGCTTCTAGTCTGTTTCCACGAAAGGCGGCAAGACGCAATGAGTCGCTTAAGGCCTAAGCTATAGACGAGCTTGAGGAGGAGGGGATCAATGGGTGGATCAGTGTCTCGTGTACCGTGGGTACATATTGTTGCCGGATTGATTGTTGCTGGCGGCGGAGCTGGAGTTGTCAGTTATGCCGGCGGCGCCCTCGGGCCAGACGTTATCGCCTTGCTGGCAGTGTTGGGCGCTCTGGTCGTCGTGGTGCCATGGATGCACTTCAATTCAGCGGTCGCCGGCCCGATCAACCACATGCGCGACGTGCTGCACACCACACGCAATGATGGTGATCTGGCGCGTCGGGTGGAGGTTCCGGAGGCTTCCACTGCCGCGCCGGTCGCCGCTGCCTATAACGAGCTGATGGCAAGTTTTCAGGGCATCATCACGCGGGTTTTGTTTAATTCCAATCAAGTTGCGCAGGCGGCTGACAAACTGATTGCGGAAGCGCGTGAGACGGCGTCGAGTTCAGAGCAGCAGAACAACGCGGCGGAGTCTGCCGCCGTTGCATGTTCCGAAATGGCGGGCGATATGGACGCTGCGGCCGAACACGCTGAGGAAACGGCGCGCATCGCGCTTGCGGCGCGCGAGAACTCTGCGCGTGGCGCGGCGATCGTGCATGACGCCGCCGCAGAGATCGAGCGCATTGCCTCCTCTGTCGAACAGTCGGCGCAGGTGGTGGCAGCGCTTGGAGAGCGTTCGGCCGAGATTTCCGGCATCGTCAAGGTGATCCATGACATTGCCGACCAAACCAACCTGCTGGCGCTAAATGCCGCCATCGAGGCGGCGCGAGCTGGCGAGCAGGGACGCGGATTCGCGGTTGTTGCGGATGAGGTGCGCAAGTTGGCGGAGCGCACGACGGCCGCCACCAGCGAAATCAGTTCGGT
>JBIJDI010000164.1:0-6039 GCA_044344235.1 Sulfuritalea sp.
CTTGCCGCCCGGAACATACAGCCCGACACGGTCCAGCGGCGTAATTTTCTGCCCGAGTCGCGTGCCGTCGGCTTCCGTGAAGCTCCACGATTCGAGCTTCTGCCGCTGGTGATAATCGCTTACCCGCTGCGCGGCGGCTTCAAGCGCGGAGCGCTGCGCCGCGGGGAGCCCGTCCAGCGCCCGCCGCAATTCGTTCCCGGGAAGCTCGAGTTCGGCCATGGTAGCGACGTCGAGCTTATCGAAGCGGCGCGTGTAGTCGAGCACCGCGGCATCGCCCTCGCTGCGTACCCGCTTAAGAATCTCGGCAACCGTCGCTTCGATGGCATCGTCAGTCGAATGATCGAAATGCAGCAGCTCATCGAGCGTTGCGAGAAAATCCGCATCCCGGGTCGACAAGCGGCGAATCATCTGATTGCAGCCTCAATAGCGGCGATCACCGGTTGCAGCAATTCACGCTTCACTTTGAGCGCCGCCTGATTGACCACCAGCCGCGAGGAAATGCCCATGATCTCCTCGACCTCCACCAGATTGTTGGCCTTGAGCGTGCTGCCGCTGGACACCAGATCGACAATCGCCTCGGCCAGCCCCGCCAGCGGGGCCAGTTCCATCGAACCATACAGCTTGATCAGATCGACATGCACGCCTTTGGCGGCGAAGTGTTCGCGCGCGACGGCGATGTACTTGGTGGCAATGCGCAAACGGGCCCCCTGCCGGACCGCTGCGGCATAGTCGAAGCCCGCCGGCGCCGCGACGCACATGCGGCATTTGGCGATGTTCAGGTCCAGCGGTTGATACAGCCCGACGCCGCCGTGTTCCAGCAACACATCCTTGCCGGCGATGCCCATGTCGGCCGCCCCGTATTGCACATAGGTCGGCACATCGGAAGCACGCACAATGACCACCCGCACATCATCGCGATTGGTGCCGATGATCAGCTTGCGCGACTTCTCCGGATCTTCGGCCGGAACAATGCCCGCCGCCGCCAGCAGGGGCAAGGTTTCCTCGAAAATGCGGCCCTTGGAGAGGGCGATGGTTATTCCGCTCATGAAATCATTTTACCCGGCGAATGTTGGCGCCCAAAGCGGCCAGCTTTTGTTCCAGGCCCTCGTAGCCGCGATCAAGATGATAGATGCGCTCGATCAGTGTCTCACCCTGCGCCACCAGGCCGGCAATGACCAGGCTGGCTGAGGCGCGCAGGTCGGTGGCCATCACCGCAGCACCATCGAGTTTGGCGACACCCTTGACGAACGCCGTGTTGCCGTCGATCTTGATGTCGGCGCCGAGCCGGATCAGTTCCACCGCGTGCATGAAGCGGTTTTCGAAAATCGTTTCCCGCATCACGGCGGTACCTTCGGCCACGGCATTGATCGCCATGAACTGGGCCTGCATGTCGGTCGGGAACGCCGGGTACGGCGCCGTGCGGATGCTCACCGCAGTGAGCCGCGGCGGCGCCTTGATTCGAATCGCGTCGCGCTCCGAGACAATGTCACAGCCGGTATCCATCAGCTTGTCGATCACCGCATCGAGATTGGCCGCCGATGCGCCGGTCAAGCGTACGTCGCCACCCGTGGCGGCCGCCGCGCAAAGATAAGTGCCGGTCTCGATACGGTCCGGCATGATGCGATGTGTGGTGCCGTGCAGTGAATCCACCCCCTGAATGCGGATCACGTCGCCACCTGCCCCGGAAATGCGCGCGCCCATCGCCACCAGGCAGTTCGCCAGATCGACGACTTCCGGCTCGCGCGCGGCGTTCTCGATCACGGTTTCGCCTTCAGCCAGGCAGGCCGCCATCATCAGGTTTTCGGTACCGGTGACGGTCACCATGTCGGTGAACAGCCGCGCCCCTTTCAGCTTTTTGACACGAGCGTGGACATAGCCCTGCTCGACCGCTATTTCGGCACCCATCGCGGTCAGGCCCTTGATGTGCTGATCCACGGGGCGCGCGCCGATCGCGCAGCCACCCGGCAGCGAGACCCGGGCCTCGCCGGCGCGCGCGACCAGCGGCCCCAGCACGAGGATCGAGGCGCGCATGGTTTTCACCATTTCGTAGGGCGCTACGGCATTGTTCAGCCCCGAGGCGTCCAGCGTCACCGTGTCGCCAGCGCCGACTCTTGAGCCTTCGCGTGAAACCTTGACACCCATTTGCGCCAGCAGTTTCAGCATGGTGCCAATGTCGTTCAGGTGCGGCACATTGGTAAATGTCACCGGCTCCCTCGTCAGCAACGCCGCGCACAGCAGGGGTAAAGCCGCGTTCTTTGCTCCGGATATGGCCACTTCACCCGAGAGCCGAACGCCTCCCGCGATCAGCAACTTATCCATTTGCGTTCCATTCCTCCGGGGTCAGGGTCTTCATCGACAATGCGTGCAATTCGCCCGAATCGAAACGCGGCTTGAGAATGGCATTGATGCGCTGCTGGCGCTTGACGCGGTTCAGGCCGACAAACTCGCTGCTGACGATGACGGCCTCGAAATGGTGGCCATCACCCTCGACAGCAAGAAGCTCGCAAGGCAGACCGGCTGCGATCCATGTTTCGATTTGTTTTGGGTCAAGCATGTGTAACTCCTCAGGCGCGCAGCTTGTAGCCGCGCTTAAGCAAATTCAAAGTAAATACCATCAACACGGCAAGACAAGCGCCGACAACGGCGAGACTCAGCCACGGCGACGCGTCGGAGACGCCGAAAAAGCCATGGCGAAAACCGTCAATCATGTAGAAAATCGGGTTCCAGTGCGAGACTTGCTGCCAGAAAGGCGGCAACGAGTTGATAGAGTAAAACACCCCCGACAGGAAGGTGAGCGGCATGATCAGAAAATTCTGAAAGGCGGCGAGCTGATCGAACTTGTCGGCCCAGATGCCGGCGATCACGCCGAGGCTGCCGAGGATGGCGCCGCCCATCAGTGCAAAGACAAGAATCCACCACGGCTCGGCAAACGTCAGCGGCGCGAACCAGAAGGTGGCCAGCAAGACACCCGCTCCCACCACCACACCCCGCACCACGGATGCCAGCACATAGGCGGCGAAAAACTCAAGGTAGGAAATCGGCGGCAGCAGTACGAAAACAATGTTTCCTGTCACCTTGGACTGGATCAGGGACGAGGATGAGTTGGCGAAGGCATTTTGTAATACCGACATCATCACCAGCCCCGGAATCAGGAAGGCCGTATAGGTCACGCCATGGATTCTCACGTGCCCTTCGAGTACGTGGGAGAAGATCAGTAGATAGAGCAGCGCCGTGAGCACTGGCGCCGCGACAGTTTGGGAGCCGACTTTCCAGAAGCGCAGGACTTCCTTGTAGAGTAGTGTGGAAAAGCCGCTGTAGCGCATCTCAGTCGACCTGTTCCTGCTGCGGTCCCTGCATGACGCGAACGAAAACCTCCTCGAGATCGGGCTTGCCGATCTCGAGATCGTCGATCCTGCAACCAGCGGCGCGTATCCGTGCCAGCAATGGCTCGACTTCGTCAAAGCCATCAAAGGGCAGGGACCACCAGCCACCGTTTTGCGCGGCTTTCCGGGTCAGTTCCGCAGGCATCACGCCGTCGGTGCGCAAGCGCAGGCTATGGACGGAGAAACGGCGCAGAAGGTTCGCCGTGCTGTCGAGCGCGACCACGCGGCCAGCCTTGAGCATGGCGATGCGGGTGCACAAGTTCTCCGCCTCCTCGAGGTAGTGCGTGGTCAACACAATGGTGTGTCCCGCTTCATTGAGCCGCCGGATGAATTGCCACAAGGTCTGTCGCAACTCGACATCGACACCGGCCGTCGGCTCGTCGAGCACGATTACCGGCGGACGATGCACCAGGGCCTGGGCAACCAGCACCCGGCGTTTCATGCCGCCGGACAACATTCGCATGTTGGCATTGGCCTTCGACGTAAGTCCCAGTTTCTCGAGAATCTCGTCGATCCAGTCGTCGTTGTCGCCAATCCCGAAGTAGCCGGACTGAATTTTCAGCGATTCACGAACCGTAAAGAAGGGATCGAAAACCAGTTCCTGGGGCACGACTCCCAGAAGACGCCGTGCCGCGCGATAGTCCGACTGCACATCGTGACCCATCACGCTGAGGCTGCCGGCATCGGCACGAACGAGTCCGGCCAGTGCTGAAATCAGGGTTGTCTTGCCGGCCCCATTGGGTCCCAGCAGCCCGAAGAACTCGCCCTGCTGAATTTCAAGGTCGACCCTGTCCAGCGCCTGCGTACTGCCAAAGCACTTGGAGACCTGCTGAATACGGATCGCAGCGGACATGAACGATGACCAACCCGAAGGCTGCGGTCAGGGCTGCGGAAGGAGATCGGCAACGCCGTAGACGGCGGCGAGGCTCAACAGATTCTGCGGCGGATTAAGGAGACGCAAGGATTTTCCGCCGGCTTTCGCTGCGCGCATCCAGCCAAAAACCACGGCGAGACAGGAGGAATCCATATCGGTCACGGCAGCCAAATCGAAAGCCGACGCATTGGCTGCTATGGCTGCTTCCCCTTCGGCGAGCAGTGCGGCAGCGCCCGATAGGGTCATCGGGCCTGACACCTCAGCGCAATCACCGGCGATACGGATCATTTCTTTACCGAGGTCGCCTCGCCGGACTTATTCTTGGCTTGCAGGGACTTGATCAGTCCATCGATGCCGTTGTTGCGTACCTCGGATGCGAACGAATCGCGGTAATTGGTTACAAGGCTGATGCCGCCGACTTCGATGTCGTAGACTTTCCATCCGGCACCGGACTTTTCGACGTAGTAATCCAGTTCGATATTCTTGCCCGCACCGGATTGCTTGATCTCGGTACGAACCCGGATATCGGTTTCTCCAGCCTTGAGCGAGAACGGCTTGAAATCGATGGTCTGGTTCTTGTACTCGGTCAGCGCCTTGGAATAGGTGCGCACCAGCAAAATGCGAAACTCATCGGTCAATACCTTCTGCTGCGCCGGACTGGTCTGTCGCCAATCACGCGCCAGGGCCAGTTGGGTCATGCGCGTGAAGTTGAAGTGTGGCAGCACCTTGGCCTCGACCAGGTCGATGGCCTTCCTGGTGTTGCCGGACTGTATTTCCTTGTCCTTGCGGACGATGTCGAGCACCTCGTTGGTGACCGTCCTGATGAGTACATCGGG
This sequence comes from Sulfuritalea sp., assembly GCA_044344235.1. GTDB lineage: Bacteria > Pseudomonadota > Gammaproteobacteria > Burkholderiales > Rhodocyclaceae > Sulfuritalea. The sequence goes on from JBIJDI010000164.1 coordinate 5,094, forward strand.
GGCCACTTCCTGAGCCATCGCCGTCGTGGCGATAAGCAAGGCGCTAACGAATGCAAACAGGGATTTCATTTGGGTATCCTGAGATTTCTGGAATTGGTACTACACGCCCCTGAGCGGGGCACTAATTCGCTTCTGCCGGTTCCGTACGCGCTACCAGCAGAGGTACGGAAGCCGCGTCGGCACGTGGCTCGGCGCCTTGCGTTTCCGCGTTCATCGCAGGATCCGCTGGCTCGGCGTTCGCGCCGACCTCACGCGGCGGATTGCCGTCGTGAATCAGATTGCGGCGGCGCTGGAGATAAGCGTCACGCATGTACGAATACTTGTCCAGTGCGGCTTCCTCGACCACCTTGTCAGCGGCCAGAAGGTTGGCCCGCTTATTCACCAGACGCAGCACCAGCGCCGCATCGCGGACTCGTGCCGGCTTGTGGTCGCCCACCGGATCAACTGCGGAATCGAGCACCAGACCGACGGTATCACGCACGGTGCGCGAACCGAACACGGGAATCACCACGTAGGCGCCATTGCCGACGCCCCAGCGGCCAAACGTCTGACCGAAATCCTCGTCATGCTTTTCGAGACCGGCATCGGACGCAAAGTCGATCACACCCAGCAAGCCGACGGTGCTGTTGATCACCACCCGGCCCAGATCGCTGAACGCCTCCGGCACCTTGCCCTGCAACAGGTTGTTCACGCCGATGAAGAGGTCTTCGATGTTGCTGAAGAAATTGGTAACGCCGGTCTTGATGGGCGACGGCAGAACATGGTCGTAGCCCTTGGCAACCGGCTTGATGATTGCCGAATCGAGCCCTTCGTTGAAAGCGAACATGGCGCGATTGAAGCCCTCGATCGGATCCTTTGGGTTTCCCGAGGTAGCGCATCCGCCCAGCAGACCAACGGCCGCAATGGCCACAGCGACGGACTTAATTCGAGCAGGCAGCATTGTTTT
>JBIJDI010000165.1:0-6005 GCA_044344235.1 Sulfuritalea sp.
CGAAACCGTGCTGATGCTGGAGCTCGCCGCCGGTCAGGTGGATGCGGCGATGCGCGACTCGAATTCCTCGGTCGATACGCTGATGGACACCTTCACCTCGATGGCAAGCACGCTGGGCATGATCGACGTGGCGCTGGGAACGCTGCCGGACACGGTCGGCAACGGCATGGTCAAGTCCGAAATACAGGAAGGTGCCCGACAGGTTTCGCAGAAGGTGCATCACGCCATCATCGCCTTCCAGTTCTACGACAAGCTGGTGCAGCGGCTCGACCACGTCTGCCACAGCCTGAGCGAGCTTTCGGATTTGGTGGGCAGCACCGAGCGGCTCTACAACCCGCAGCAATGGAGCGCCCTGCAGGAGCGCATCCGCTCGAAATACACCATGGCCGAAGAACGCGGCATGTTCGACGCGGTAATGGCCGGCGCCACGGTGCAGGATGCGCTGAAAAACTACATGACGGAGCGCATGCAGAAGGTCGAAGAGAGCAGCGGCGAGATCGAGCTGTTCTAGACGCCCCAAACCACTGGTTTTTTCTTCTTCAGCGACCACTCCAGCAGTTCCAGCAGTGGCACCGCACGCTGCGTCAGGGTGACGAAGGGTCGCGAATTTTGCGCACCACCGCTTCGGTCCGGCTCGGTCCGCGGCAGGTCTTCCTCCTGCACGCCCGCGCGTTGCCGTTTGTCTTCCTCGATCGCGGCCTTGAGCCGGGCGATCGCATCAGGCAGTTGCTCGACAGTGACGATGCCCTTGTCGGTCACGTCCTTGCCCATGAGTTTCATCATGCGCTGTGCCACGTCGCCGAACATGATGACATCGCCGGAAGCCGGCGACTGAAAAATCACGATCATGGTTCGAGCTCCTGCAGCCAGTCGAGAATTTCCCGCGCCGGCTTTTTCCAGTCGCGTTCAAGCATCAGGCCGTGCCCCATGCCGGGAAAAACATGCGCTTCGACGTCGTAGGTGCGGGCCGTCATTTCCACCAGCGACGCGGGGATCAGGTGATCGAACTCTGCGCCCTGCACCAGCAGCGGCGTGCGCTTGACGCGGCCGGAACGCGGCATGCCGAACAGGGACATGTCCCAGATGGCACGATGCGATTCGGATTGCGAGCCCTTGTAATAGCGCTTGAGGTCATCCAGCGACACCGGCTGGGCGAACAGGGCCTCGCGCAGGGTTTCCAGCGAGGCCTTGCCGCCGCTCATCAGGCTGTTCAGGTCTCCCATCATTCCGGGCTTCGAAAACATCATGCCCATCGCTGCCGACATGAGGCCTTGCGGCGGCACGGCGCACATCAGCACCGCGCCGGGAGCGACATGGTCTTCCAGGTACTTCTGCACCACGAAGCCGCCCATCGAATGTCCGATCAGGACCGGCGGCACCGGCAGCGCTGCGGCCACGGTGGCGACATCGCGCACATAGTCGTTGATCGAAAAGCTGTCGAGATGCTTGCGGCCGGGGGAACCGCCATGCCCGGAAAGGCTCACGGCGTAGGCCGCGTAACCCGCCTCGGCAAAGAACGGCAGGAAATGTTCTTCCCAGCACCAGGCAGCGGTATAAGCGCCGTGAACAAAAAGCAGCGGCGTCGCTTGCGCTGCGCCCGCGGGCGTGCGTACGAGGACTTCATGATGTTCGAAACGGGGTGGATTCATCGGCTGAGCTTGCGCAGGGACGGTGTCCCTTGTGGGATAAGATTGGCGTTGTAGCTAATTTTACCGCGCCCCTCCATGCTGAAATGGCTGATTGTCCTGTTTGCCACAGTTTTCATTTTCGGCCTGCTGCAACAGCGTTTGCCTCAACCGGGCCGACTGCCGGGCGATCTGCGCTTCCGCCTGCGCGGCCGGGAGTATTCCTTCCCCCTCGCCTCGGTGATCGTGTTCTCGCTACTGGCCGCGCTTATCGGCTGGCTGCTTTGAGGGTACGCAAGACCTCGACGCGCGCCGCACTGATGTTGCGGGCGATGGCTTGCGGGTCGGTGCCGCCACCGGCCGTCGCCGCGGCAATGGCTCCCGCATCCACGGCCCGCACCGCCGCGAGGGCGGCCCGCCACGCTCCAGCCTGCGTGTAATCGCGCTCTTCCCAGCCCAGCCGACCGCGATAGTCGGCCTCGCAAGCCAGCACTATCATCTCGAAGCGATCGGGCCGGCGCAGCGCATCGCAGCGTTCCAGCACGCTCAATAGGGTTTCCGCGCGCAGCTCCGCGACGCGATGCATGTCGCCATGGAAGCGGGCGACCAGGCGCGCCACGTCGCGACAGTCGGTCGGCACGCGCAGTCGTTCGCAGATTGCTTCGACCATGGTGACGCTTCTGACTTCGTGCCCATGATGGCGCGGCAGGATGTCCGCCGGCGTAAGGCCCTTGCCCAGATCGTGCGTCAGGGCCGCGAAACGCGCCGGCAAAGGCGCGGAAAACCGCGCCGACATGTCGATCACCATCATGACATGGACCCCGGTATCGACCTCGGGATGGTAGTCGGCGCGCTGCGGCACTCCCCAGAGGGCGTCCAGCTCGGGCAGCAGGCGCGCCAGGGCGCCGCATTCGCGCAGCAGCTCGAACATGCGCGAAGGCCTAGCTTCCATCAGCCCGCGCGCCAGTTCCTGCCAGACGCGTTCCGGCACCAGCGCATCGACTTCGCCCGCAGCGACCATGTCGCGCATCAACTGCATGGTTTCGGCGGCAACCGAGAACCCGGTGAAGCGCGCCGCAAAGCGCGCGACGCGCAGGATGCGCACCGGGTCTTCGGCAAAGGCCGGCGCCACATGCCGCAAGACACGCGCGGCAAGATCGGCGCGGCCGCCGTGGGGATCGATGATGGCGCCGGCTTCATCCTTGGCCATGGCGTTGATGGTCAGGTCGCGGCGCGTCAGATCCTGTTCCAGCGTCACGCCCGGCTCGGCATGAAAGGCGAAGCCGGTATAACCGGGCGCCGTCTTGCGTTCGGTGCGCGCCAGCGCGTATTCCTCATGCGTCTGCGGATGGAGGAACACCGGGAAGTCGCGACCGACCGGCAGAAAGCCCTGCGCCAGCATGACTTGCGGCGTGGCGCCGACTACCACCCAGTCGCGATCCTTGACCGGCAGGCCCAGCAGTTCGTCGCGCACCGCACCGCCGACCGCGTAGATTTCCATGGCCCGGACTGTCAGCGACGCAAGTAAGTCGGCGCGACCATTTCCAGCGGCGTCGGAACGCGACCGAAAGGCAGCGTGCAGCCGGTGTCGCAAACGCTGGCGACGCGCATCGACCGGATGTTGTCGCGCGTCATCGGACCGTTGGGAATGAACTCCATCGCCCAGGCCTGCAACCACGCAATCGCGTGCGGCAGGCCGATCACGACGCGCGGATGACCTGAAATCGCCGCGGCATAGCTGACCAGTTGGCGCAGGCTGTACTGCGTCGGGCCGCCCAGATCGTAGGCCGCGCCGATGCTGTCCGCCCGTTGCAGACTGTCCGCCACCGCGGCAGCGACATCCTCCACCCACACCGGCTGGAATCGCGCCTCGGCGCCCGCCAGCGGGAAGAACGGGGCGATTTTCGCCATCTGCGCGAATAGCGTAAGGAAGGAATCGCCCGGGCCGAAGATCACCGAGGGACGAAACAGCGTGAGATCCAGTCCCGCATCCCGCAGCGCGGCCTCGCCGGCCGCCTTGGAACACAAATAGCCGGAAGGCGCTTCGGCCGCCGCCTTCAGCGCCGACACATGCAGGACGCGGCGTACTCCGGCCGCCTTCGCCGCAGCGGCGATCTTTTGCGGCAATTCGACGTGGGCGCGGGCGAAGCCCTTGCCGTAGGGTTTTCCCTCGCCGCCCTTGAGGATGCCGACCAGGCTGATGACAGCGTCCTGCCCCGCCATCAGGCGGTCCAGCGCCGCAGCATCATGCACATCGGCGTCGACCACGCGCACGGTGGGCAGCACCAGCAGATGCTTGGCGCGCTCGCGACGACGCGTCGGCAGCGTAAAGCAATAGTCGGCGCTCGCGGGACGGCGAGCCAGTTCGCGGACAATGGCCGTGCCGAGAAAGCCGGTACCGCCAATCACCAGAATGTTCTTCAGGGCAGTTCCTCCACACCTTTCTCGCCCTGCCCGCGAGCACCGACCACGCCCAGCGTGGCCTTCAGTGACTGCGGACGGCCGGAGAACAGGGTGTTGTAATACACCGCGTTGCTCATGACTTTCTTGACGTAATCGCGGGTTTCGGTAAAGGGAATCGTCTCGGCGTAGATGGCGCCTTCCAGCGCATGTTCCGCACGCCATTTGCGAGCGCGGCCGGGGCCGGCGTTGTAGGCGGCGGAGGCCAACACCGGATGATTGTCGAGCGACTTCAGCACCATCTTCATGTAGTGGGTGCCGAGCGTGACATTGGTGTCCATTTCGGTCACGCGGGACGGCTGGAAATTCGGCAAGTTGATCTTCTTCGCCACCCATTTCGCCGTAGCGGGCATGAGTTGCATCAGCCCTTTGGCGCCGACCGAGGATTTTGCGTTCATGATGAAGCGCGACTCCTGCCGCATCAGGCCATACACCCAGCCGTTGTCGAGTGCCAGCTGGTCGGCCTTCGGCCGCACCTGATCGCTGAACGGGGCAATGTAGCGCAGGCTGTAGTTGTGCTGAACCAGCGTGCGGTCGGCGGTGTTGATGGCGCGATCCCATATTTCATGGCGCTTGGCGAACTCTGCTGCGGCAAGCAATCCCCGGTCGTCCAGGCCGCGCAAAGACCACACCCATTCGCGCACCCCTTCGATGCGCATATCGACGCGAAACAACGCCAGAGAGCGCTGGAAGCCCGGATTCGCTTCGGCGACCGCCGATTCCTCGGTGCTGGGAGGAATCGCGGGCGACGGCACTTCAATCGCGCGGCCGAGCTCCTCATCGGCGAGATTGCCGTAGAAGTTCGGCTGACCGCTGATCTTCAGGTACTGCTTGCGAGCTTCGTCGGCATGACTGCCGGCCGCCAGCGCACGACCTTGCCAATAGGTCCAGTCGGGCTGTGCCGCCAGCGTGGCCGGCATGGCGGCAATCGCACGGCGCACGGCGCTCCAGTCGTGCACCCGCAGCGCCGCGCGCACCTGCCACGCCCGCTGCTCCTCCGAGAGGCTCGTGCCAACCGCCTTTTCGTACCAGGCCAGAGTTTCCGGCCGGTGCCGCAACGCTGCCTGCCAGGCGAGCTGGCCCCAGGCATAGGCACGTTCTTCCGCGGTAAATTGCGATTCGATTCGCGCCCAACGCTTTGCGGCATCCTGCGGGTCGTTCCGTGCCAGGCGCTGCACCGCGAACAATGCGACTTCGCGTCCGCCGCGTTTTTCGGCAAAGCCGCCCGGAAGTTTATCGAGATGGCGCGCCGGTCCTTGCGCAATGGATTCCAGGCTGCGCCCGTCAAAGCCTTCACTGGCCGGCAAATAGGCTGCCGCATTGCGTGCAGCGCCTACCCGCTTGGCTTCCAGCAGCCGGCGCACACGCTGCCAGACTTCTTCCACCGTCAAACCACCCGCCGCAACCAGCTGGTCCACTACAGTCTCGCAGGCCTGCGGCAGGTCCTGGCCACTGTTCCAGTAGGGCCGCACGGTATCCGCCGTGCTTGCGGCCTGCGCCGCATAGCAGCTTACTTCGGCATCAGGCAGCATCAACGCGGGCAGTTCGCGCTTGAAGCCTTCCCACTCGCCCTTCTTGCCCATCACGCGTAGCCAGTCGCCAAGCAGTTTTTCAGACAGATAGGCACCCGGGTAACGGGTCAGGTAGTCAGCTACCCCGCTTTCATCGCCATCGTCAAGACGCAGGCGCAGGGCCCAGTATTCGGCCCAAGCCTGCAGCGGGTGCCCCTGCAACGCCACGACCTGCCTCCCCAGACGAACCCGCTCGCCGTTGCGAAAGGATTCCCGCGCCAACAGAAAGGCGGCATCACCGCGCGCAGCAGAAGCACCCGACGGGACGCACAACGCTGGCGTCGGCGCCAAGGCGACACCGAGAAAGACCGTCGCGGCAAGGCCAATACGGTGTAGGGACATCACTGGG
>JBIJDI010000166.1:0-5977 GCA_044344235.1 Sulfuritalea sp.
GCGTCGCATTTCGGCGGATTTCACGCATATACAGGAAGCGCGCGACTTCGGCTTCGTCATGCACAACGCCGTGGATGTCGATCTCGCCGCCAGCGCGCAGCGCTATCGCGAGTTCCATGCTGGCTGGGCACAGCGGGTCGCAGCCGAGGCAGACTGGCTGCGGCAACACCGAGTCGATGCGGTGCTGAGTAATGTCGCCTACCTGCCGCTGGCTGCCGCAGCCGGGGCCGATATTCCCGGTGTCGGACTCAGTTCGCTGAACTGGGCAGAACTGTTTGCCTGCTATTTCGGCAGCGAGCCATGGGCCGAAGCAATCCATGGCCAGATGCTGGCGGCCTACAACGCTGGCACAGCCTTCCTTCGCTTGACCCCCGGCTTGCCCATGACCGACCTGCTGCGGGTTAAGAACATTGCCCCGGTCGCAAGCATCGGACGCCGCGACCGCTCACGCGTAGCTAGCTTGCTAGACTTGGATGAAAGTGAGCGCTGGCTGTTGCTAGCCATGGGCGGCATGGAGTTCCGCTTGCCGGTGGAAGAATGGCCGCAGACCCCCGGTCTGAAGTGGCTGGTGCCGAGCGAATGGAATGTCGCGCGCAGGGATGTGAGCAGTTTCGACGTCGCCGACCTCAATTTCACCGACCTGCTCGCCAGCGTCGATGCGGTGGTGACCAAGCCGGGCTATGGCACCTTCGTCGAGGCAGCCTGCAGCGGCATCCCCATCCTGTATCTGGAGCGCGACGACTGGCCGGAAACGCCCCACTTCGCAGCGTGGCTTGCGACGCATGCCCGCGCTGAAGCACTGGCGCGCACCAGACTGATGCGCGGCGATTTCATTGACGTGCTGCAAGGGCTCTGGAACCTTCCGGCGCCGACCCCGCCGCAGGCCAACGGCGCCGACGAAGCGGCGCGGTGGCTGGTGCAGGAGATCGGGTTGGCCTGACCGGGCCCCAAGACAATTGACATCAATGGCAAAGCGTTTAGAATGCGCGCCTTTCCCGCCTCTTCAGGATAATTGCAATGCCGGGTATTCGCCTCAAGGAAAACGAGCCGTTTGAAGTCGCGATTCGTCGCTTCAAGCGTGCCATCGAGAAGACTGGTCTGCTCACCGAACTGCGCGCACGCGAGTTCTACGAGAAGCCCACGACCGAGCGCAAGCGCAAGGCCGCCGCCGCTGTCAAGCGCCATCACAAGCGCATTCGCAGCCAGCTTCTGCCGCCAAAAATGTATTGAGCCCGCCCGGGTTCGGCTGTTGCCAGCGAACCTTGGTTGTACCGCTTGATCAGGGATCCCGCCGAAAGGCGGTAAAAACCGCCTTTCGGCGGTTTTTGTGCTTCTTGCTTCTGCAAAGGATGATTCGATGAACCTCGAAACGCGTATCGACGACGACTGGAAAGCCGCCATGAAGGCCGGCGAGCGTGCCAAAAAGGATGCGCTGAGCCTGCTGCGCGCCGCCATCAAGCAGAAGCGCGTCGATGAAAAGCTGGAGATCAACGATGCGGCGGTGATTGCCGTGATCGAGAAAATGCTCAAGCAGCGCAAGGATTCGATAACCCAGTACGAAGCCGCCAAGCGCCAGGATCTGGCCGATATCGAAAAATTCGAATCTTCCGTGCTCACCGGCTACATGCCGCAGGGTCTGAGCGTCGCCGAGGTCGAAGCGATCGTCGTCGCTGCCATCGCCGAGGCGGGCGCCAAGGCCCCCGCCGACATGGGCAAGGTGATCGCGCTGGTCAAACCCCAGGTCGCCGGCCGCGCCGACATGGGCGAAGTTTCGAAGCTGGTCAAGGCAAAATTGGCCGGCGCATAATGCTCCGGTGATCCCAGAAAGCTTCGTCCAGGAACTGCTTGCCCGCGTCGACATCGTCGACGTGGTCGAACGCTACGTCCCGTTGCGCAAATCGGGCGCCAACTACAGCGCCTGCTGTCCGTTCCACTCGGAAAAATCCCCCTCCTTCACCGTCAGCCCGTCCAAGCAGTTCTATCACTGCTTCGGCTGCGGTGCGCACGGCAGCGCCATCGGCTTCCTGATGCAGCATGCCGGCATCGGCTTCATCGAGGCGGTCGAAGACCTGGCCTCATCGGCCGGCCTGACGGTCCCGCACGAGGAACGCAGCCGCGCCGAGCGGGCCAAAAAAGCGCCGCTGACCGAAATCATGGGGCGCGCCATGATGTTCTACCGCGAGCAGTTGAAGACCTCGCCCAAGGCCATCGACTACCTCAAGGGCCGCGGCCTGACCGGCGAAGTCGCGGCGAAGTTCGGCCTCGGTTACGCGCCCGACGGCTGGCAGGGCCTGCAGCAGGTCTTCCCCGATTACAACGACGCGGCCCTGGTCGAATGCGGCCTGGTCATCGTCAACGAACAGGGCCGCCGCTACGACCGCTTCCGCGACCGGGTGATGTTCCCCATCCTCGACCAGCGCGGCAATGTCATCGGCTTCGGCGGCCGGGTGATCGGCCAGGGCGAACCAAAGTACCTGAATTCTCCCGAAACACCGCTGTTCGAGAAGGGCCGCGAACTCTACGGGCTGACCCAGGCGCGGCAGGCCATCCGCGACAGCGACACGGTGATCGTCGTCGAGGGCTACATGGACGTCGTCGCGCTGGCCCAGCACGGGATCGGCAATGCCGTCGCCACGCTGGGCACGGCCTGCACCCCGACCCATGTGCAGAAGCTCCTGCGCCAGGCCTCGAAAGTGGTGTTCTGCTTCGACGGCGATGCGGCCGGACGCAAGGCCGCCTGGCGCGCGCTGGAAGCCAGCCTGGAACAGCTGTCCGACGACAAGTCGGCCGGCTTCCTGTTCCTGCCGCCGGAGCATGACCCCGACAGCTTCGTCCGCGCCGAAGGTGCGGAAACCGTCAAGCGGCTGGTGGCGCATCCCACCACGCTGACCGAGTTCCTGCTGCGCGAGCTCAAGGCCGGCGTCGATCTGGCCAGCGCCGAGGGCCGCGCCCGCCTGGTGCACGAGGCCAAACCCCACCTGCAAAAGCTCGCCGCGCCGATCCTGCGGGTGCAACTGGTCAAGGCCGTGGCAGAGGCGGCGGCACTGACCCAGGTCGAGGTCGAAACGCAATGCGACCTCAAGCCTGCGGCCCGCGGCCGCCCCGCGCCGCCGCGGACACGACAGCGGCCGACGCCCTCCTCGGTCGAATACAAGCTGCTGCAGATCGTGCTGCACAAGCCGGAGTGGGCGGCGCGCCTGCCCTTGGAACTGATCGATCGGGAGCGGGTGGAGGGCGAGGCGCTGAATGCCATTGCCGATGCCATCGAGCATGGCGAACTGCCTGCGGGCGGCTTCGGCCTGCTGCTGGAGTTCTTCCGCAACACGCCGCACGAGGCCCTGATCGCCAGCATTGCATCAAACATGGTGGATGAAGCGGATTTCGGGACGCTTGAAAACGTCTTCAACGACAGCGTGGCGCACCTTCGGCAGGCGGCGAACGAAGCAGAATTCAAACGACTGAATGCGCGCGCCGCAGACCTTTCGACGGAAGAGAAGCAACGGCTAGTCGAACTGCTGGCAAAGAAGCGTCCCGGGCCGCCCTCGACGGGAGGCACCCCGATCTGATATACTTAACGGTTCCGCAGCGCTTTCACGGCGCGCCGAGTCGGTTGCCCGCGCCAGTCGCGGCGTTCCCGTCTCCGCCAGCGCCGCAATCGTGCTTCAGCCGAGGATAGTCATGCCGAAGGAAATCGCCAAGCAGAGCAAGTCGAAGGCCGCCGCCAAGCCGGTCGCGAAGAAACCCGCGCCCAAAAAGCCGGCCCCGGCCAAAAAAGCTGTGCCCGTCAAAGCCGCCGCCAAAGCGCCGGCCAAGGCCAAGGCTCCGGCCAAAGCGCCGGTAAAGATAACCGCAAAGGCCCCGGCCAAGGCCGCCGCTGCCAAAACTGCCCCAGCCAAAGCCGCTCCGGCAAAGGCTCAGGCGAAGGCCGCTCCGGCCAAGGCTGCCAAGCATGCAGCGGCCGAAGTCGCCGCGCCGGCCAAGTCCGCGGCCCCGCCGATAGCCGCCAAGTCCGTCGCCAAGGCCATTGCCGAGTCGCGTGGCCGCAAGAGCCGGGAAAAGCTGATCGCCCCCGAAGCCAAGTTGATCGACCAGGACACCAAGCGCACGCGCCTGAAGACCCTGATCGCGCTGGGCAAGGAACGTGGTTACCTGACCTACGCCGAGATCAACGACCATCTGCCGGACGACCTGGTGGATGCGGAGCAGATCGAATCGATCATCTCCACCTTCAACGACATGAGCATCCAGGTGTTCGACGAGGCGCCTGCCGTCGATGACCTGCTGCTCAACGAGTCCGCGCCAGCGCCGGTGGACGTGGCTGAAGTCGAGGAAGAAGCCGAGCAGGCTCTGTCCACGGTGGATTCGGAATTTGGCCGCACCACCGACCCGGTACGCATGTACATGCGCGAAATGGGCTCGGTCGAACTCCTCACCCGCGAAGGCGAAATCGAGATCGCCAAGCGCATCGAGGACGGCCTGAAGCACATGATCATGGCCATTTCCGCCTGCCCCACCACCATCGCCGAGATGCTGGAAACGGCCGGCAAGGTGGCTCGCGATGAAATGCGCATCGACGAACTGGTCGATGGCCTGATCGATCCGAACGCCTCCGACGAAGACATCGAGGCACTGGCCGAAGACGAAGAACTCGAAGTCGAAGAAGATACCGAAGACGAAGACGATGACGGCAGCGCGCGGATTTCCGCCTCGCTGCTGCAACTCAAGCAGGATGCCCTCGAGCGCTTCTCGGTGATCCACGCCGTGTTCGCCAAGCTGCAGCCGACGCTGGCAAAAAAGGGCTCGCAGGACAAGGGCTATCTGCGTTTGCAGAAGCAGATTTCCGAAGAGCTGATGAACATCCGCTTCACCGCTAAGTCGATCGAGCGCCTGTGCGACTCGGTGCGCGGCATGGTCGAAGCGGTGCGCAGCCACGAACGCAAGATCCTGCATCTCTGCGTCGATAAGGCGCATATGCCGCGCGCGCATTTCATCAAGACCTTCCCCGGCCATGAGACCGACATGGAATGGCTCAAGCACGAAGTCCAGTCGGGCAAGCCCTACTGCTCGCAGCTGATGCGTGCCGCGCCGAACATCCTGGAAGAGCAGCAGCGTCTGATCGACCTGCAGAACCGCATCGGCATTCCGCTCAAGGAACTCAAGGACATCAACAAGCAGATGTCCACCGGCGAGGCCAAGGCCCGTCGCGCCAAGCGCGAAATGACCGAGGCCAACCTGCGCCTGGTGATCTCGATCGCCAAGAAGTACACCAATCGCGGCCTGCAATTCCTTGATCTGATCCAGGAAGGCAACATCGGCCTGATGAAGGCGGTGGACAAGTTCGAGTACCGCCGCGGTTACAAGTTCTCGACCTATGCCACCTGGTGGATCCGTCAGGCGATCACGCGTTCCATCGCCGATCAGGCACGCACCATCCGCATTCCGGTGCACATGATCGAGACCATCAACAAGATGAACCGCATCAGCCGCCAGATCCTGCAGGAAACCGGCCTCGAGCCCGATCCGGCGACGCTGGCGGTGAAGATGGAAATGCCCGAGGAGAAGATCCGCAAGATCCTCAAGATCTCCAAGGAACCGATTTCCATGGAAACGCCGATCGGCGACGACGACGACTCCCATCTCGGCGATTTCATCGAGGATCAGTCGACGCTGTCGCCGGGCGACGCAGCGCTGTTTGCCAGCTTGCGCGAGGTGACCAAGGAGGTGCTGGACAGCCTCACGCCGCGCGAAGCCAAGGTGCTGCGCATGCGTTTCGGCATTGAAATGAACACCGATCACACGCTGGAAGAAGTGGGCAAGCAGTTCGACGTGACCCGCGAGCGCATCCGCCAGATAGAAGCCAAGGCCTTGCGCAAGCTGCGTCACCCGACCCGCTCGGAAAAGCTTCGCAGCTTCCTCGATTCGGAAACCTGATCGCGCATTACCAACGGCTCATGCAACGCGGGCCGTTGCTTTAGAA
>JBIJDI010000167.1:0-5972 GCA_044344235.1 Sulfuritalea sp.
CCCCGCCCACTACGTCATCTGCAATGCCGATGAGGGAGAACCGGGCACCTTCAAGGACCGCGTGCTGCTGACCTCCTACACGGACCTGGTCTTCGAAGGCATGAGCATCGCGGGCCTGGCGGTGGGTGCGAAGAAGGGCCTGATCTACCTGCGGGGCGAATACCGTTACCTGCTGGAACCCCTGGAGTCGGCGCTGGCGGCACGGCGACAGGCCGGGTTGCTTGGCAAGAACATCCTCGGCACCGAGTTCGACTTCGAGATCGAGATTCACCTCGGCGCCGGCGCCTACATCTGCGGCGAGGAATCGGCCCTGATCGAATCGCTGGAAGGCAAGCCGGGGCGCCCGCGCATCCGCCCGCCCTTCCCCGTCACTCGCGGTTACCTCGACCAGCCCACCACGGTGAACAACGTCGAAACCCTCGCTGCCGCCTGCCTGATCGCCACCCACGGCAGCGCCTGGTACCTCAAACACGGCACCGAGAAATCCAGCGGCACGAAGATCCTGTCCATCAGCGGCGATTGCGAGCGACCGGGCATCTACGAATATCCCTACGGCGTCAGCGTGCGCCAGGTGCTGACCGACTGTGGCGCCACCGACACCCTGGCGGTGCAGATTTCCGGCCCTTCCGGCATCTGTCTGGCCGAGACCGAGTTCGACCGCAAGATCGCCTTCGAGGACCTGCCCACCGCCGGCGCCTTCATGATTTTCGACGAAACCCGCGACATGTTCGAGGTGGCGCGCAACTTCGCCCACTTCTTCGCCCACGAATCCTGCGGCTTCTGCACTCCCTGCCGGGTCGGCACGACGCTGGTGCGCAACATCATGGACAAGATCGCGGGCAATCACGGCTCGCCCTACGACATCAACGAGCTGTTCAAGCTGCACCGCCTGATGCAGGGCGCCAGCCACTGCGGGCTGGGCAACAGCGCCTGCAACCCGATGTTCGACACGCTCAACAAGTTCCGTCCCGCCTACGAACGCCGGCTCATGTCGCTCAACTACGAACCGGCTTTCGATCTCGACGCCGCCCTGTCGCAGGCGCGGCAGATGACCGGTCGCGACGACGCCGCCGCACACTTTGACGAGCACCCGGAGAACGAGGCCGAAGCATGAACACGACCCTTACCTTCCACCTCGATGGCGAGGAGATTCCCTTCACGCCGGGGCAGACCATCATCCAGGCGGCGAAAGCCAGCGGCGTCTACATTCCGCACCTGTGCTGGCATCCGGACTTCCAGGCCAACGGCTCGTGCAAGCTGTGCACGGTCAAGCTCATTGGCCCGCATGGTGGGCGCTTTGGCTCGGCCTGCACCATGGAAGCGCAAGCGGGCATGGAGGTCGAAAACCGCACGGCTGAACTCGACGACAAGCGCCGCACGCTGCTGCAGATGTTCTTCGTCGAAGGCAACCATTTCTGCCCGTCCTGCGAGAAGAGCGGCGACTGCGCCCTGCAGGCCACGGCCTACGAACTGAAAATGATGTCGCCGCATTTCGACATGTTCTATCCCGACCGCGCGGTCGATGCCTCGCACCCGGACATCCTGCTCGACTTCAACCGCTGCATCATGTGCTCGCTGTGTGTATCCGCTTCGCGCGACGTCGACGGCAAGAACGTCTTCTACATGGGAGGGCGCGGCATTCTCGGCCGACGCGTGCATATCAACAGCGAATCGGGCTTGCTCGGCGATACCGATTTCGCCGCCACCGATCGCGCCGCCAGCATCTGCCCGGTCGGCGTCATTCTGAAGAAGCGCAAGGGCTTCGCCGTGCCCATCGGCGAACGCACCTACGATCTGGCGCCGATCAGCGCACCGGACAAGGAAACCACGCCATGAACGCCCCGATGAATGCAACCCCGGCCCCGGTAAAGAAGTTGCGTGTCGCCACCACCAGCCTCGCCGGCTGCTTCGGCTGCCACATGTCCATTCTCGACATCGATGAACGCATCATCAAGCTGCTCGAGCTGATCGAATTCGACCGCTCGCCGCTGACCGACATCAAGACCTGCGGCCCCTGCGATCTGGGCCTGATCGAAGGCGGCCTGTGCAATGCCGAGAACGTGCACGTGCTGCGCGAGTTTCGCCAGAACTGCAAGGTGCTGGTGGCGGTAGGCGCCTGCGCGATCAACGGCGGCCTGCCGGCGCAGCGCAACCACCTCGACCTGCGCGACATCCTCGAAGAGGTCTATCAGACTGAAGTCGGGCTGTCCCACGGCGGCATTCCCAACGACCCGGAACTGCCGCTGCCGCTGAACAAGGTGCACCCGATTCATGAGGTGGTGACAGTGGATTACTTCCTGCCTGGCTGCCCGCCGCCCGCCGATGCGATCTGGAAACTGCTGACCGACCTTCTGGCCGGGCGCACACCCAGCCTGGGCCACGGCCTGTTGCATTACGACTGATTCGCGACCAAGTCACGACTGAGACCGACATGAAATTCGAACTCGAAACTGCCACCTCCCCCGAAAAACTGCGCCGCGTCGCCATCGATCCGGTATCCCGGGTCGAGGGCCACGGCAAAGTCACCATCCTGCTCGACGACAACAACAAGGTGCATCAGGTGCGCCTGCACATCGTCGAATTCCGCGGCTTCGAAAAGTTCATCCAGGGCCGTCCGTACTGGGAAGTTCCGGTCATGGTGCAGCGCCTGTGCGGCATCTGCCCGGTCTCGCACCATCTCGCGGCATCGAAGGCACTGGACATGATGCTCGGCGTCAAGCAACTGACGCCCACCGCCGATAAGATTCGCCGCCTGATGCACGCCGGCCAGATCCTGCAATCCCACGCCCTGCACTTTTTCCACCTGGCGTCGCCCGATCTGCTGTTCGGCTTCGGCTCCGACGTCGCCGCGCGCAACGTGGTCGGCGTCATCGCCGCGCATCCGGAAATCGCCAAGAAAGGTGTATTCCTGCGCAAGTACGGTCAGGAAGTCATTCGCATGACGGCCGGCAAGCGGGTGCATGGCACCGGATCGGTTCCCGGCGGCGTGAACAAATCGCTCTCGGCCGAAGAGCGCGCCGAATTGCTGAAAGACATCTACCAGATGGTCGCCTGGAGCCGCGATGCGGTCGGCATGATCCGCCAGCTGTTCGAGCAAAACCTCGCCGAATACAACGCCTTCGGCCGTTTCCGCTCCGCCGGAATGTGCCTGGTGTCAGCCTCCGGCGCGATGGACCTGTATCACGGCGGCCTGCGCGCGCGCGACGCCGACGGCAACACCCTGTTCGACCATTTCGACTACGGCCGCTACTGGGATGTCATCGCCGAGGGCGTCAAGCCCTGGTCCTACATGAAGTTCCCCTTCTTCACGTCGCTGGGGCCGGACGACGGCTCCTATCGCGTCGGCCCGCTCTCGCGCGTCACGATGTGCGACAGCATTCCCACCCCGCTGGCCGACGCCGCCCGGCAGGAATTCATGGCCTTCGACGGCGGCAGCGCCACCGGCGCCACGCTTGGCTACCACTGGACGCGCATGATCGAAATGCTGCACGCGGCCGAGACCATCAAGGACCTGCTGCACGATGACGACATCGTCGGCCATGACCTGATGGCCACCGGCCAGCGCCAGGAACGCGGCGTCGGCGTCATCGAAGCGCCGCGCGGCACCCTGATCCACCACTACCGCGTCGATGAAAACGACCTCGTGATACGCGCCAATCTGATCGTTTCCACCACGCACAACAACCAGGCGATGAACACGGCGGTGCGCGAAGTGGCGAAGCAGTATCTCGACGGCGTCGAGATCACCGAAGGCCTGCTCAACCACATCGAGATCGCCATCCGCGCCTTCGACCCCTGCCTCTCCTGCGCCACGCATGCACTGGGGCAGATGCCGCTTGAAGTCGCAATAGTCGGCGCTGACGGTACGGTAATCGACGCAGCGATGCGCGACCATCGCGGCCTGACGCGCGAGCTTCCTTGACCGCACCGATACTGGTCTTCGGCTGGGGCAACCCGTCGCGCGGCGATGACGCGCTGGGGCCACTGTTCATTGACCGCATCACGGCGCTGCAATTGCCCGGCGTCGAGTGCCTGACCGATTTCCAGCTACAGGTTGAGCACGCGCTCGATCTTGAAAACCGCAAGCGCATCCTGTTCATCGACGCCAGCATCGACGCCACGGCACCTTTCGCCGTTACTGTGCTCGAAGCGGCGCGCGACGCGAGCTTCACCACTCACGCAATGACCCCTGAAGCGGTGATGCACGTCTATGTCGAACTCCACGACGAGCCGCCGCCGCCCTGCACCCTGCTGGCGATCCGCGGCGAACGCTTCGAGCTCGGCGAAGCCATTTCGCCAGCGGCGGCCACTCATCTCGACGCCGCGCTGGCGTGGGCAAAAACCTGGCTTGCCGACTGATCGGCGATCAGGGCTTGCGGGCTATCAGACCGATCAGCGCCGAACGCCCCTTGTGTCCCATGCCCTCGTCAATCTCGTCCTCATAGTCGACCAGTTCCTCGATTTCCCAGTCGGCAAACGCGGCGAGCAGGATTTCGCGGGTGTAGAGATTTTCCAGGGTAGGTGGCCCGCCGGTCTTGTAGTCGAGCTGCTTCGGCGTGTAGCCGTGCAACAGGATGCGCCCGCCCGGCCTCGCCAGTTGCTTCATGGCCGCGAATTGCCGCGTGCGATCAGCGGCGCCGACGAACTGGATGAACACCCCGATCACCCAGTCGAATGCGTTGTGCATGTCTGCCGGCGGCCAATCCGGCGCCAGCATGTCGGCCAGCAGAAAGCGGATATCCAGCGTGCGCCCGGCGGCGAGCCGGCGCGCCTTTTCGACCGCGACCGGCGAGATTTCAACGGCCGTCACCTCCAAGCCCTGCTCCGCCAGCCAGACCGAGTTGCGGCCTTCGCCGTCGGCGACCGATACCGCCGCGCGGCCGTTACGCAGCAGTTGGACCCGATGCGCAAGAAAGCGGTTGGGCTCGGTACCGAACAGATAGTCCTCGCCGGCATCCCGGTAGCGCGTGTTCCAGCGGGTTTCCTGATCCATAGGCGAACTCCCTTTTCCTGTTGGCGAAACATTGGCGGGCATGCTGGATTGACGGCCGCAGCAGGAGTATATTAGATAATACTAATTAACTGGAGATCGCCATGGATACGGACCCGAAATCGCTCGGCGAGCAAGCCTACGACAAAGCCCTGAAGTACGAACTCGACTACGGCTGCTGCCCGCAATGCGTGCTGGCCACCGTGCAGGAAACCATCGGGATCATCGACGACCAGACCATCAAGGCCAGCCACGGACTCTCCGGCGGTGGCGGCCTGCTCGGCGAAGGCATTTGCGGCGCGCTCAGCGGCGGCCTGCTGGCCCTCAGCGCAAAGTACGGACGCGACCGAGACAAGCTCGACCGCGGCCGCTACATCAACAATTTCAAGAAAGCCAAAGAACTCACCGAGCGCTTCCGCACGGAATTCGGCGGCGTCACGTGCCGCGAACTGCAGCAGCAATTCACCGGCCGCACCTATGACATGTGGGACGCCGGGGAATACAAGGCCTTCGACGACGCCCGCGGCCAGAAATGCGCCCATGCCACCGGCACGGTGACGAAATGGGTTGTCGAGATGTTGTAGGTGTTCGACCACGCAACCACCCTACCGCTCGCCTTCTGGGTGCTGGCCATCGCCGCGACTGTGCTGGTCGGCATGTCCAAGGCCGGCTTCGGCGGCGCGGCTGGCAGCCTCGGCGTGCCACTGATGGCGCTGGTGGTGGCGCCGCCCTTCGCCGCCGCAGTGATGCTGCCGATCCTGCTGACCATCGACGCCATCGGCCTGGTGGTGTTTCGCGGCAGGGGCGACCCGGCCAACCTGCGCATCATCCTGCCCGGCGCCATGATCGGCATCGGGCTCGGCTGGCTCACCTTCGGCCACATCGATGCGCGCTGGATACGCCTGCTGATCGGCATCGAGGCGCTGGCCTTCGCCTTCGACCGCTTCCGCGCCGCGCGCAGCACGCTGACCGCCGTACCGTC
>JBIJDI010000168.1:0-5941 GCA_044344235.1 Sulfuritalea sp.
CGGCCTTCATGGCGTTGACGCTGACTCCGGCACTCTGTGCGACGCTGCTCAAGCATGAAGAGGGCAAGGACGACGTGCTGCCCTCGACCGGTTTTTTTGGCTGGTTCAACCGATTCTTCGCTGCCACCGTAGGGCGCTACATCGGCGCCACGCGGCGCATGCTGGGCAGGCCCCGGCGCTGGCTGATCGTCTATGCGATGATCCTGGCGGCGACGGGGTGGTTGTTCACCAAGCTGCCCGGCAGCTTCCTGCCGAGCGAAGACCAGGGCTACTTCCTCAGCATTGTCCAGTTGCCCGCGGGCGCGACACGCGAGCGCAGCCTCGAAGTTCTCAGTACCGTCGAGCAGCACTACATGGCCCAGAAGGAAGTCGCCCATGTCATCGGCGTTCTCGGCTTCTCGTTCTTCGGCCGCGGCCAGAATGCTGCCATCACCTTCGTCCGCCTGAAGAGTTGGGACGAGCGTCCGAACAAGGAAAACAGCGCGGAGTCGGTAGTGCAACGCGCCAACATGGCTTTCTTCCGCATCAAGCAGGCGATGATTTTCGCCATCAACGTGCCGCCGATTCCCGAACTGGCCGCTGTCGGCGGATTTGATTTTCGTCTGCAGGATCGCGGTGGCCTGGGTCGCGACAAGCTGCTCGAAGCGCGCAACATGGCGCTCGGCATGGCTGGCCAGAATCCCGCTCTCGCCGGCGTGCGTCCGGAAGGCCAGGAGGCCGCTCCGCAGGTCTTTCTCACCGTCGACAGGAGCAAGGCGCGGGCGATGGGCATCGACCTGGGTGACCTCAACGACACCCTCCAGGCGACACTGGGCACGGCCTACATCAACGATTTTGTGCGTCAGGGCCGCATCCTGCGGGTTCAAATGCAGGCCGAAGCCGATACCCGGCGAACGCCGGAGGACCTGCTGCGACTGCCGATCAAGAACGCGCGCGGCGACATGATTCCGCTCGCCGAAATCGCCACGGCAAAGTGGGTCATCGGCAATCCCAAGCTCGACCGCTACAACGGCCTGCCTTCGATGAAAATTGCCGGCAATCCGGCGCCCGGCCGTTCGACTGGCGAGGCTTTGCTGGCAATGGAAGAGGTGGCTGCCAAACTGCCCGCCGGCATCGGTTTCGAATGGTCGGGAAGTTCCTACGAGGAGCGGCTCTCCGGCACGCAGGCCCCCTTCCTTTTTGCAGTTTCACTGATCGTGGTCTTCCTCTGTCTCGCTGCGCTCTATGAGAGCTGGTCGATTCCCTTTGCCGTGATGCTGGTGGTGCCGCTGGGCATCTTCGGCGCCGTGCTGGCCGTCCATTTGCGGGGCCTGCCGAATGACGTGTATTTCAAGGTGGGCCTGATCGCCATCATCGGACTATCGGCGAAAAACGCGATCCTGATCATCGAGTTCGCCCGCGATCTGCAGGAGCAGGGCATGGATCTGATCGAGGCTACGCTCGAAGCCTGCCGCTTGCGCTTCCGGCCGATCCTGATGACCTCCATCGCCTTCATGTTCGGCGTGCTGCCGCTGGCCGTGTCCACCGGCGCCGGCGCAAACAGCCGGCATGCTTTGGGCACCGGCGTGATCGGCGGCATGTTTGCCGCCACGTTACTGGCGGTATTTCTGGTCCCGGTGTTTTTCGTCGTGGTGCGGCGCGTCTTTCCCGGCCATGCACGGCATCGAGAGGAGAAGCACGATGCATAAGATAGTTCCTCTGTCGATTGCACTGATCCTGGCGGGCTGCTCATTTACGCCGGATTACCAGCGCCCGGAGGCGCCGGTACCCGGCACCTGGCCGCCGCTGCGCGCCGCAGCGTCGCTGGGCGAGGCGACGAAGGGCCCGGCGATGCCAACCGACTGGCGCACATTCTTCCCCGATCCGCGCCTGCAAGGGCTGATCGCTGCCGCGCTGGAACACAATCGCGATCTGCGCATCGCCGTCGGGCGCGTGGATGAGGCGCGTGCGCTGGCCGGCATCGCCCGTGCCGATCGATTTCCGACCGTGGATCTTGCCGCGCAGCGCGCCGCCTCGCTGACTCCGGCCGATCTGTCCGCTACGGGGCGTCAACTCAACAGCCAGCGCTACGACGTCAATCTGGCGGTGGCCTCGTTCGAGCTGGATTTCTGGGGCAGGGTGAAAAGTCTCGACGATGTCGGGCGAGCCAATTTCCTCGCCAGCGATTATGCGCGGCAGGCTTTCCGCCTGTCGTTGATCGTTGATGCCGCCAACGCATATTTCAGTCTGCTGGAGCTTGGCGAACGTCTGGAACTGGCCCAGGCGACGATGAAAAGCCGCGAAGAAACCCGCACGCTGGTCGGCCGTCGTCGTGATGTCGGACTGGCGGGCGATCTCGACTATCTGCAGGCCGACGGCGCTTATCAGAATGCGCGGGCCGAAACAGCCAGTCTGGCACGCAGCCATGCGGCGGCAGAAAACGCCTTGCGTCTGCTGGTCGGCACTTCGCCAACGCTTGCCGGTGGCGGCAAGTTGGCCCAGCAGGGCTTGATCACCGATATTGTGGCGGGTTTGCCAAGCGAGGTCTTGCTCGCCCGTCCGGATGTAATGGCAGCGGAGCAGAAGCTGATCGCGGCCAATGCCAACATCGGCGCCGCACGTGCCGCATTCCTGCCGAAGATCGTGCTGACCGCCGCTCTTGGAACAGCCAGTCGCGGGCTCACCGGTCTATTCGACGCCGGCAGCGGCGCCTGGAGTTTCACGCCGGCCTTGCGCCTGCCCCTGTTCGATGCCGGGCGTACCGCCGACAACGTTGATCTCGCCAAGGCGCGCAAGAACATTGCGGTGGCCGAGTACGAGAAGGCGATCCAGCAGGCGTTCCGCGAAATCGCCGACCTGCTGTCGGCGCGCAGCCAATTGACCGAACAGCTTCAGGCGCAGGACGCCAATGTCGCGGCACAAAGCCAGCGCCTGGTGATCGTCGAGGCGCGTTACAAGGCGGGTGTTTCCAGTCATCTGGAACTGCTTGATGCCCAGCGCGAGCACTTTGCCGCACAACAGTCGGCGCTGGCGGTACGGCGACAACTGCTGGCGACGTCGGCAGGTTTCTTCAAGGCTCTGGGTGGCAGCGTGGCGGGCGAAACAAGCTCGTAGCGGATCTGGCCTGATGCTTGCTGTAGGTCGAACACTCTCTTGTTTCGAGGCGTTCGATGATCAGTCAGGTGGATTTGGCCCGGTCGCTTGATGCGTTTGCAACACAATCTGCCGCCACGCCGGCAAGATCTTCCGAGCCCTTGCCGCCTGCCCGGGCCGCCAGCGCACCGCCGGAAGCAACTCCAGCAGCCAGTGATGTCAGCATCAGTGACGAGGGCATTCGCCGGTTGCAGCGCGAAGGGGAGCTTGAGCAGCAACAGGCGGCTACACTCAAGGCCGTCAGCGAGGATGCCGAACTCGCCGCCCAAATGGCCCACGAGCTGGCCTATCGCCGCGAGGTGATCGTGGTTCCCGCTACCGCTTACACCAACCTGGCGACCTCGCTGTATGTCAGCGGAACCTCGCCGGCGATCAATGCGACGAGCATTGCCAACGCCCAGTCCGAACTTGAGAAATCCCGGCTGGCGCGAATTGCCCTTTACGAACTGGAGAGTGGCAGGGGAACGCCGCCGGCGGAAATCTATAACCGGCTATTGGTGCTTGCTACGGCCCGCCCAGCCGGCTACAGCATTGCAATCGTCGCCTGACACGTGTTCGTAGCGCGCCTTGTCATCCGCAGCGGCGAGGTGAGCGTCTTTTGCTCGCCCGCCCCGCTGCGCAGGGGCTTTATCAGAGGCCCTTGCGTACGCTGATCACACCGCGAATCTGCCCTTCCGAGTAGCCGGTGGCCTTGTCGTTGGGGTAATGCTGTCCAATCGTGGTCTTGATAGCGGGGCTAAGCTGCTCGGCGGGACCATGACAGCTGAGGCACAGGGCCTGTACCGGCAAGGCTTTGACAAAACGGTACTCGTTGCCGATTTTTTCGCCCTTTTCCAGTTTGGCGGGTGATTCGCCGGCAGCGGCGCGCTTGTCGAAGTCCTCTAGTGCGGCTTTTTCCCAGGCATCGGGGATGGCCCGTGCGTCGTTGCGAGCCTTGAGGCTGACGCGCTTGATTTTCCATCCGGTCTGCTGCGAGATCTCGCCGGCCATTCTCGGCGCCATGTCCTTGCACACGGGAATCGCACCTTCAGGCCCGGACTTGGTGATTTCTTCCTGCAGGGCGACGATCAGCTTGGGTGGCAGGGTGGTTGCCACCTTGCGCGCTTCGCTTAGCAAGGCCTCGTCGTTGGCGTACGCTAGGGGGGCGGCAAACGGAGTGATCAGCGCTGCCGCGACAAACAGAAACTTCTTCATGTGGAATTCCTCCCGGTGATCGAGGAGGCGATTGTGCCCAGCTTGGGGGCGCCGCGCCAATAGAAATCTTTCAGGTGGCGATCAATCCCGCCTCAACCGAGTTTCTCCAGCCGCTTTTCCAGCCGCGCCACGTCGTCGCGCAGGCGGTCGATGTCGGCTGAAAAGTCGGCGATGGCGATACGGCGTGCAATCGTGGGCTGCTCTTCGGTAAAGTACTCGGCAAGATTTTCGGCGAAGTTTTGAGCGGCTTGCTGCTGCCAGCCCGCAAATTCGCGCGTGCCGGCCACGATGCGGTGGGCCGCGATGTCGCCAAAGACCCTGGAGAGATCTTCTTCAGCATCCCAGCGCAGGTTGCGAATGACGAAGCCCAGCGCCTCGGCGAATTCGGCGGAACCCTCGATGCGTGCTGCGCGCATCACGGTATCCTTGCCTTGCAGGGCCAGCAGAGGTGTTGTTGCCGGCAGCGAAATGCTTACTTCCAGTTCGGCATCGGGCGCGGGTGCGGCGATGAATCCATCATGGCCAATCAAAAAAGCCGCCTCGAAAGGCGGCAGTTTGATCTGGGCGGCGTGACCGGCAAACGGCACCAGCTTTTCGCGCGCCCAAGCGGCCTGCCCGAGCAGGTGATTGATCGCCGCCAGCAGCGGCGCGGGCAGGGCTTGCATGAACGGTCAGACCTGCTGGATGCCCGCCACGTTCCAGCCGCGGCTGCCGTCGGCCGGCTTCACCAGATGCCAGGTTTCCGCGAAAGCTTCCGGCGCGGCATTGGCGTCTTCGCGCAACTGGCCGGAGAAATGCACGCTGGCGATGTGGCGGCTGTCTTCGGTGACTACTTCGAGCAACTCGGCGTTCAGCTGCATGACGTCGGTTTCCTGGGACTTGTTGCCGCGCTCCTGATACTGCATCTTGATCTCGGCGAACATCTCGGGCGATGTGAATTCACGGATGTCGTCCATGTCGCCACGATCATTGGCGGCCTGTAGGCGCACGAAGCTGAGCTTGGCCTGACGCAGGAAGCCTTCCACGTCGAAATCCGCCGGGATATTGCGGGCAACGGCATCAACCGCCGTGGCGCCAGCGCCAGCGCTTTGCGTCCCTCCGGGAACTCCCGAGCCTTCGAATTGCGCGGGTGCCGGATTGAAGTTCGCGGGCGCGGCATTGCCCGGGCCGGCACCGGCGTACTGCATGCCAGGCTGAGGTGAGCGCTTGCTCATCAGCCAGCGGATGACGAAGAAGGCGACCATGACCAGCGCCAGAATCAGCAGCATGTTGGCCATGCCTTCGCCCATACCGAAGTGCGACAGCAGCGCAGCGATGCCCAGACCGGCGGCGAGGCCGGCCAAGGGGCCGAGAAAGCGGCTCATGCCGGCAGGTTTCGCTGCGGCTGCCGCGGGCGCAGCGGCAGCTGCCGGTGCGGCGGCCGGCTTGCCGGCCATTGCTGGCGCCGGTGCGGGCGTCGCCTGACGCTGCATGCCCGCCGACTTGCCACCGCCAAGACGCTTGGCTTCGGCATCGGGAACCATCAAACCCAGTCCAACCACCGCTGCAAAGGCGGCAATCACCAGTCGTTTCATTGTCTCTTTCTCCTCGTTAGAACTTGTAACCACGATGCAGC
>JBIJDI010000169.1:0-5902 GCA_044344235.1 Sulfuritalea sp.
TTCCGCACGCTGCTTCACGGCGCGGCACTATGGACTGAACAAGGACGATTGCCAGTTCAAGTGCCTCGACCATCCGGACGGCATGCTGGTGAACACTCGCGAAGGGCAGCACTTTCTGACCCTGAACGGCATCCAGACCATGTCGGCGCAGACCTATAGCTTGCTGGCGCAGATGCCCGAACTTCTGGCGCAAAGCATCGACGCGGTGCGCATCAGTCCGCAACCGGTGCATACTTTCGACGTGGTCGACGCCTTCGACCGCGCTCGCCACGGCCAGCAGGCCGAAGACGACGAGGCATGGGCCCCGGCGGGCCTCGTCAATGGATTCTGGTTCGGCCGTGCCGGCACAGTGCGGCAGGCCGCTTGAAGGGGTTGCGATGAGAAACAGTTTGAGCCTGCCGACCATTCCCGCCTTCAGCCTGCCGCCGCTGATCGCCCGGCTCGGCGCACGGTTGCCGCAATGGCCGCATTCGGTGAATCTGGCGTTGGCCTTGAATGCCGCGCGCACGCTGGGCGTGCTGCCGGACGAGACCTTGCAGGAACTCGAAGGCCGCTGCTTCCGCGTGACGGTGCTCGATACCGGCATGGTGGTGGACTTTACCTACAGCGGCGGCGCCTTTCGACCGGTTTTTATTGCCGGCGGAACGCCCGACCTGCACTTCACCGCACGCCTGTCGGCCTTTCTGCAGATGGTCAGCCGGCAGGAGGACCCGGATACGCTGTTCTTCAATCGCAGCCTTTCGATCGAGGGCGACACCGAACTGGGCCTGCGGGTCAAGAACATGCTCGACGCCCTCGAATGGCCGCGCCTGTCCTGGCAGGGCCTGCGCCCCACCTTTCTGAAGGGCTAGCATGAAGCAGTGGCAATGCATTGTTTGCGGCTGGATTTACGACGAGGCGGCCGGCGAGCCCGAGCACGGCATCGCGCCGGGCACCCGCTGGGCAGACGTTCCGGACAGCTTCATCTGCCCCGAGTGCGGCATACCGAAGGCCGATTTCGTGATGCTCGAACTCTAGGCGGAAGAGTCGGCGATGGCGGTACGGCGGAAATACGCCGCGAATTAGTTCGGGCATCAAGGGCGGGCTGTGGTACAGTCCGCCCCGCTTCACCTCCTCAACGACCGCGCCCCAGTCTGCCGGTCGTGCCTGAAGGGCGACACAGAGCTTGTCTCAGTCCCCGCGACGGTTACACCCCATGGAAGTTTCCGCCCAGATTGGCCTGCAAGATTGCGGGGGTCGGCTTCAGAGGTAATCAACATGCAGTTCACCGATCTCGGCCTTTCGGCCGAGCTCCTGCGCGCCATTGGCGAGCAGGGCTACACCACGCCCACCCCTGTCCAGCAACAGGCCATTCCACACATTCTCGCCGGCCGCGATCTCGAGGCCCTGGCCCAGACCGGCACCGGCAAGACTGCCGCCTTCGTGCTGCCGATCCTGCAGCGCTTGACCAATCCGCTCACTAGCCCGCTGCAGAAGGTCGTCCACACCGCGCCTCGCGTGCTGGTGCTGGTGCCGACGCGCGAGCTCGCCGCCCAGGTGCTGGAAAGCGTCCGCGTCTATGGCGCCCACACAGGCCTGCGCAGCCTCGCCGTGTTCGGCGGCGTCGGCATCAACCCGCAAATCCAGACCATGCGCCGCGGCATCGACATTCTTGTCGCGACCCCGGGCCGCCTGCTCGACCACCTCGGCCAGCGCACCGTCGACTTGTCGAAGGTGCAGACTCTGGTGCTCGACGAAGCGGATCGCATGTTCGACATGGGCTTCATCCGCGACATCCGCCGCATCATCGAGAAGTTGCCGAAAGTCAGGCAGAACCTGATGTTCTCCGCCACCTTCGCCGCCGAAGTGCGCGAACTGGCACATGCCGTGTTGCAGAACCCGGCACTGGTCGAAGTCGCGCGCCGCAATGCACCGGCCGAACTCGTGACGCACACGGTGATCAAGGTCGACCAGGACAAGAAGCGGGACCTGCTGCTGCACCTTTTCGCCGCCCACGGCTGGCACCAGGTGCTGGTGTTCTGCCGCACCAAGCACGGCTCCGACGCGCTGGCCAAGAAGCTTGAGCAGTCCGGCGTGCGCACCGCGGCGCTGCATGGCAACAAGTCGCAGAACGCCCGCACTCGTGCGCTGGCCGACTTCAAGTCCGGCAAGCTGGCCGCGCTGGTGGCGACCGACATCGCCGCGCGCGGCCTCGACATCGATTCGCTGCCGCGCGTGGTCAATTTCGAATTGCCCAATGTGCCGGAAGACTACATCCACCGCATCGGCCGCACCGGCCGTGCCGGCGCCAGCGGCGAAGCGCTGAGTCTCGTCAGCAGCGACGAGCGCATCCAGTTGCGCGACATCGAGCGCCTGTTGAAGCGCGAAATCGAAACCATCGTCATGCCCGGCTTCGAGCCGCAGCACACGCATTCCACACCGCGGCCGTCCGCCGGCCGTCCGCCGGCGCAGAAGCCGGCCCAGGCGCGCACGCGCACGGGTGCGGCGAATCGCAGCGGCGCACCGCGGCCGGCCCGTTCGGGAGGTGGTGGTGGTGGCGCCGCCAAGCCGGCCAGTCATCACAGCGGACAGCGGCATCGCTGAACGCCGGCTGTTTCAGGCGTTCTGGCGCGGGCCTGCGAATCTGCGGGTCTGAGTTAGCGCGCAGATCCGCCGTGCACTGCTCTCAGCCTTGCGCGGCGGCCATTACTGCATTGAAGGTCGTGCTCGGGCGCATTACCGCGTCCAGTTTTACCGGATCGACGAGATAGTAGCCGCCGATGTCCACCGGCTTTCCCTGCACTGCCTTCAGCTCGGCCACGATTTTTTCTTCGTTCTCCGTCAGCGCCTTCGCCAGCGGAGCAAAGTGCGCCTTCAGCTCCAGATCTTCCGTCTGTTCCACCAGTGCCTGCGCCCAATACATGGCCAGATAAAACTGGCTGCCGCGGTTGTCGAGTTCGCCGGCGCGGGTCGAGGGGCCTTTTCTGTTGTCGAGAAGCTTGCCCGTGGCATCGTCCAGCGTCTTGGCCAGAACCTTCGCCTTGGCATTGCCGGTCTTGATGCTTAGATCTTCCAGCGACACGCCCAGGGCGAGGAATTCGCCCAGCGAATCCCAGCGCAGGTGGTTCTCCTGAACCAGTTGCTGGACATGCTTGGGCGCCGATCCGCCGGCTCCGGTTTCATACATGCCGCCACCCGCCATCAGCGGCACGATGGAGAGCATCTTGGCGCTGGTACCCAGTTCCATGATCGGAAACAGGTCGGTCAGATAGTCTCGCAGGATGTTTCCCGTGACTGAAATGGTATCCAGGCCGCGAACGATTCTTTCCAGCGAGTAGCGCATGGCGCGCACCTGCGACATGATCTGGATGTCGAGACCCGTGGTGTCGTAGTCCTTGAGGTAGGCATGGACCTTCTTGATCAGTTCGGCCTCATGCGGACGATAGGGATCAAGCCAGAACACCGCCGGCGTGCTGGAATTGCGGGCGCGGGTCACGGCCAGCTTGACCCAGTCGCGGATCGCCGCGTCCTTGACCTGGCACATGCGCCAGATGTCGCCCTGCTCGACGTTCTCCTCCAGCAGCACTTCGCCGGTGGCGATGTCGGTGATTCGCGTTGCGCCGTCTTCGGGGATCTCGAAGGTATTTTCGTGCGAGCCGTATTCCTCGGCCTGTTGGGCCATCAGGCCGACGTTGGGCACTGAGCCCATGGTCACCGGATCGAAAGCGCCGTTGGTCTTGCAGAAATTGATCATCTCCTGATAGATGCGGGCGAAGGTGCTCTCCGGCATGACCGCCTTGGTGTCCTTCGGCCGACCGTCGGCACCCCACATCTTGCCGCCGATGCGGATCATGGCCGGCATCGAGGCGTCCACGATCACGTCGCTGGGCGAATGAAAGTTGGTAATGCCCTTGGCCGAATCGACCATGGCCAGTTCCGGCCTGTGCTCGTGGCAGGAGTGCAGGTCGCGGACGATTTCCTCGCGCTGGGCATCGGGCAGCGTGGCGATCTTGTCGTACAGATTGACCATGCCGTTATTGACGTTGACGCCGAGTTCCGCGAACAGCTTGGCGTGTTTCTCGAACGCGTCCTTGTAGAAAACCTTGACGCAATGGCCAAAGACGATGGGGTGCGAGACCTTCATCATCGTTGCCTTGACGTGCAGCGAGAACATCACGCCGGATTTGCGCGCATCTTCCAGCTGTTCTTCGTAGAAGTCGCACAGGGCCTTCTTGCTCATGAACATGCTGTCGATGATCTCGTCCTGGAGCAGCGAAACCTTCGGTCGCAGCACAATGGTCTTGCCGCCTTTGGTCACCAGTTCCAGCCTGACATCGCGGGCCCGGTCCAGCGTCATGGATTTTTCGTTGTGGTAGAAATCGCCGCTGTGCATGTGCGAGACGTGAGTCCGCGACGCCTGGCTCCACTCACCCATCGAATGCGGGTTCTTGCGCGCATAGCGCTTGACCGCGAGCGCAGCGCGACGATCGGAATTGCCTTCGCGCAGGACCGGATTGACGGAACTGCCGATGCACTTGGAGTAACGGGCGCGAATGGCTTTTTCCTCGTCGGTCTTCGGCTCTTCCGGAAAGTCCGGAAGCTTGTAGCCTTTCGATTGCAGTTCCTTGATGCACGCGATCAGCTGCGGCTGGGAGGCACTGATGTTCGGCAGCTTGATGATGTTGGTATCGGGGTCCTGGGTAAGGCGTCCGAGTTCGCCCAGGTTGTCCGGCACTTTTTGTGCATCGGTGAGGCAGTCGGAAAATGCCGCAAGCACCCGCGCCGCCACCGAAATGTCGCTGCCGACGACATCGACTCCGGCCGGTGCGGCGAATGTCCTGATGATGGGCAAAAAGGCACACGTCGCCAGGAACGGCGCTTCGTCAGTGAGCGTGTAGATGATCTTTGATTTTCCCGAAGCCATTGTCGTCCCCTTGCTTTTGGTTTGATTATTGGATCTTGCGCTATCTGTCGGAAGCAACCCTTGTTGAACCCGCCTTGATCTGACGGCATACATCACCCGCGATTTCACGAACGCGACTCGCCGGGAGGAGGGATCCTGCATCCTGCATGCGCTGCATTCTACGAAAGTATGTGTTGTTTGCGGAAAGCGTGCGGAATATCGGGCAAGCCAAGCCGGCGTCCGGTGTCAGAACGACGAGCCGGGTTGCCCGAGGAACCCGGCTTCTTCTGTCGTTGATTCACGGCCAAGAATGGCATTGCGATGGGGGAAGCGTCCGAAGCGGGCAATCACCTCGCGATGCCGCAGTGCGTAGTCGTAGGCGCTGTCGAATGCCTCCAGCTGCATCTCGCGGCGCAGCCCGGCGAAGAGGGCGACGGCGCGTTCCTGTTCCAGCAGCGACTCGCTGTGTTCGAAGGGCAGGTAGGCAAACCAGCGCTGGAAGGGCGAAAGGTTCTTGTCGCGGCCTGTCGCGACCAGCGTCGTGGCGAGCGAGAGGGCCTGCGCATCGCCGGCAAAGGCGCGCGGCGTGTCGCGGAAAATGTTGCGGGTGAATTGGTCGAGCAGCAGGATGTGCGCCAGCAGCGCTTCATCCGAACCGGTTCCGGGAGCGTGCTTCAATGCGGCTTCGACATCCGCACCGAATCGCTCCCGGATGATGGCGTCGAACGCCTCGTCCTTGTGGAACCATTCGGGACGGTAAGCGCCGTGACCGGGGTGGTCCGGCGGCAGGAACCAGAAATCGAGAACGGCGCGGGTGAGCTGCGCCGCGTTCGTCATCCGGCTTTTTTGGCAGCCGGCTTCTTCGCTGCGGGCTTGGCGGTTGGCTTCTTCGCCGCGGGTTTTTTTGCGGCAGGCTTTTTGGCCGCCGGCTTCTTCACAGCGGCTTTCGTCGCCGTGTCGCCATCGCCGACTGCTGCTTTGGCTTTGGCGCTGCTTGCCGCCTTGGCTGGTTTTGCCTCG
>JBIJDI010000170.1:0-5900 GCA_044344235.1 Sulfuritalea sp.
CTGCTGGCGCCGCAGGGCCTGGTGACGCCCGCTGCCATCCTGCCGCGTGTGAAGCAATTTCGCGTGGTGGGCGTTTTCGAGGCCGGCATGTTCGAATTCGATTCCGGGCTGGCCTTGATCCACATGAGCGATGCGCAGAAGCTCTATCGCATGGACGACCGGGTCACGGGCGTGCGGCTCAAGGTGGACGATCTGTTTGCCGCACCGCAGATCGGCCGCGAATTGATGCGCTATCTCGACATGGACGCCTGGGTCAGCGACTGGACCCGCAGCCACGCCAATTTCTTTCGCGCCGTCGAAATCGAAAAACGCATGATGTTCCTGATCCTGATGCTGATCGTCGCCGTCGCCGCCTTCAACATTGTGTCGACGCTGGTCATGGCGGTGACCGACAAGCGCGCCGACATCGCCATCCTGCGTACGCTGGGCGCCAGCCCGCGCAGCATCATGACCATCTTCATCGTGCAGGGCACCCTGATCGGAGTCGTGGGGCTGGCCGCCGGGGTCGCCGGAGGCGTGGCACTGGCGCTGAACATCGACGTCGTGGTGCCCGCGCTCGAACGCCTGCTCGGGATGCAGTTCCTCGCCAAGGATGTGTATTACATCAGCGACCTGCCGTCCGACCTGCACTGGTCGGATGTCGGCACGATCAGCGTGGTGTCCTTCATCCTGACGCTGCTGGCGACCTTATACCCGAGCTGGCGCGCCTCGCGCACGCAACCGGCGGAGGCGCTGCGCTATGAGTGATGCCGTTCTCGAGTGCAGCGGCCTGTCCAAGATTTTTCATCAGGGTCAGACGGATGTGCCGGTACTGACAGCGGTCGATTTGAAAGTCGGCGCTGGCGATACGGTGGCCATCGTCGGCGCCAGCGGTTCGGGCAAAAGTACCTTGCTGCATCTGCTGGGCGGGTTGGACAAGCCGACGGCAGGAAAGGTCTTCCTGCACGGCAGGGATCTGGCGCAAGTCGGCGAAGCGGAGCGCGGGGCCTTGCGCAACAAGTCGCTGGGCTTCATCTATCAATTCCACCACCTGCTGATGGAATTCACGGCCGTGGAAAACGTTGCCATGCCGTTGCTGATCCGGCGCATGCCGCGGGTCGAGGCCCTGCAGCAGGCAACCGGGGTACTGAATCGCGTTGGTCTCGGCCATCGCCTCACGCACCGTCCCGGCGAGCTGTCCGGCGGCGAGCGCCAGCGCGTTGCGGTAGCCCGCGCGCTGGTCACCGAGCCGGCCTGCCTGCTGGCCGACGAGCCAACCGGCAACCTGGACCGCAGCGCGGCCAACGCCGTGTTCGGCCTGTTGCTGGAACTCTGTCGCGAGCATCACGCGGCGCTGGTGCTGGTGACCCATGACATGGATCTTGCGGCGCAGGCAGCGAAAGTTTTTCGTCTTCAGGATGGCCGGCTGGTTTGAAGCCAGTCAGGTGTCGCTCACTCGTTATACTGGTTGCTTAGCCAATAGCGGCTGGGCCAGCGTTTTTTCGGAAGGAAGTCCCCATGGAATTCATATTCTCCCCCGCCATCGCTCTGATGAGCCGCCTCAAGTATCCGGCCAAGTTTGCGATTCTGGGCTTGCTGGCGGTGCTGAACATCGGTTATTTGCTGGCAACGCTGATCGCCGGGCAATCGACGGCAATCCGCCTGGCGGGCAACGAGCGGGCCGCGCTGGAATTGATTGGTCCGATACACAAGCAGATCCAACTGACCCAGCAGCATCGCGGGCTTTCTGCCGGTTATCTGGGCGGTAACGCGGGAATGAAGCCGAAGCTCGAGGCCAAGCAGGCCGAGGTCGCAATCGCAATCAAGGAAGTCGACGCGATTGAATCGCGGCGCGCCGGATTACTCAGGACGAGTTCGGAGTGGACGGGCGTCAAGGCCGACTGGGACAAGTTGCGCGGGGGCCTGGAAACAATGAAGGTGCCGGAAACTCTCGCGACGCATGGCGCCCTGATCGAGCGCGCCCTGCGTCTGCAGGTTCAGGCAGCGGATGCGGGTTCGCTGGTGGGTGATCCGGATATCGATTCGCTCTACATCATTGATACCTTGATTCATCGCCTGCCCGCGATGCTTGAGCGTCTGGGAAAAGTTCGCGCCAAAGGAACCGGCACGCTTTCCAGGAAAGAGATTTCCGAAGCCGACAAAGTCGAGTTTCAGGTTCATCTGGCGGCTTTAAAGCAGAGCATGGATGTACTCAAGCTGAATCTCGACAAGGCCGGACAGCAGAACCCGGCGATTGCCCCGGCACTTAAGCGTTTGGGTACCGAGTTGGGCGCGGCCAGTGCTGAAGTGATGACCATGATTTCGGACGATATCGTCAGCGGACGGTTTTCCATCCCGCCGCAGACCTATTTCGACAAGTGTACGCAAACCATCGATATAGGCTATCGCGAGCTTTTCAGTACCCTGGTCCCGACCCTTGACTCCCTGCTCAAGGTGCGCCAGGACAGATTGCAGCGGGATCTGATTCTGGAAATTGGCATTTCGGCGGTTTTCGTGCTGCTGCTGCTGTGGCTCTCGGCCGGCGCTTACTATGCAGTGATACGGGCAGTACATGATTTGTCGCACGGGGCCACGGCGATGGCCGGTGGCGATCTTACAGTGCGTATTTCGATGAGCACCAGTGACGAATTGAGCGAAGTCGGCGAAAGCTTCAACCGCATGGCGACGTCAATTCAGGCTCTGTTGCGCAGCGTGCAGCAAACGGCAAGCAGCGTCAGCGAGGCGGCGAGCGAAGTGTCCCGCTCTGCCAACCGTGTCTCCAACAGTTCGAGCGAACAGAGCCAGGCGGCGACCGGCATGGCGTCTGCGGTGCAGCAGATGACGGCGAGCATCGACCAGATTTCCGAGCATGCTCGAACCGCGCAGCAGGTATCGGTGGAATCGGGAAGTCTGTCGGAACAGGGTGGGCGCATTGTCGATGACACAGCGCGGGAGATGGAATGCATTGCTGATACGGTGAATGAATCCGCGCGCATCATCGAACAACTCGGCAAGCATTCCGAAAGCATCTCGGCGATTGTCAATGTGATCAAGGAAATTGCCGACCAGACCAACTTGCTGGCGCTGAATGCGGCGATTGAAGCTGCCCGGGCGGGTGAGCAGGGTCGCGGTTTTGCGGTGGTGGCGGATGAAGTGAGAAAACTGGCAGAGCGGACCACCAAGTCGACCACGGAAATTTCGGACATGATCGGCGCCATCCAGCAGGGCACCAAGGGTGCAGTGGACAGCATGAAGAGCGGCGTTACGCGGGTGGCGGAGGGCGTTACGCTGTCGCGCCGTGCCGGCGAGTCTATTGCGAAGATCCAGCAGGGAACTCAGGAAGTGCGGCAAAGCGTGGGGGATATTTCAAATGCCATGAGCGAGCAGTCGCTGGCCAGCAATGAGATCGCGCGCGGTGTCGAGCACATTGCCCAGATGGCGGAGCGCAACAGCGTCGATGTCAGAACGACCGCTGACACGGTGCTGCTGCTGGAACAAATGGCGTCGGCACTTCAGGCCGAGGTAAAGCGCTTCCGCGTTTAGCGGCCGGATGGGTGCCGGGGCGCGCTACGCGGTGTCGTCCTTGCTCGTCCCTTCCAGGGCGTGTTCGAGTTCGACCCGGCCATGCGGTGAGGCCATCGCGATCAGCGTGAAGCCGGGCTGCAAGACGAAATCACTGCGTGGATTGAATTCCCAGTCACCGCGAGTACGGACCGCGAGCAACACATAGTTGTCGCTGCGAAGCCGGCGCAAGGATGCCAGTGGAGGCGGTTCGAAACTGGCGGGCACCACTACTTCCTCAATGCGCAGCTTGTGCACCGAGCGCAGCATTTCATCCAGAAACGAGACGACATGGGGGCGCAGCATGGCCGATGCGATGCGCATGCCGCCGGTAAAGTTCGGCGAGACGATGGAGTCAGCACCGGCCTTGCGCATTTTTTCGACATTGCGCAGGTCATTGCAGCGTGCCACCACCCGCGCGGCGGGATTGATCTGCTTGGCGGTCAGGCTGATCATCAGGTTGCGGCTGTCATCGCCGGTGACCGCAAAAACACCCTTGGCTTCCTCGAGGTTGGCGCTGATCAGCAGATCGTCGTCGGAAGCATCACCCTGAAGGTAGAGCATGCCCGGCTTCTTCTCGGCATGTGATTCCAGCAATTCCAGACTTTCGTCGATGGCGACGTAGTGATGGTTGGTGGCCTCCAGTTCGGCAGCCACGTTGCGTCCGACCCTGCCAAAGCCGCACAGGATGTAGTGGCCTTTAACTTTTTCATCATTTTGTCCATGCGTCGTCTCCGCATTGATTTGTCAAAGTCACTGGCCAGCACCAGCGCCGTTACGCTTGAAAAGAAGTAGGTCATGATGCCGATGCCGGAAAAGGCCACTGCCATCGTGAACAGCTCCCGTTCCGGGTGATGAAAGATTTCCACGCCGGCGCCGTAGCCGATGGTGGCAACCATCAGGAATGTCATGTAAACAGCATCAAACCAGGTGGCGTCTGCCTCGGCGAAGTGTTTGTAGCCGAATGTTCCCGCCACCATGACGACCGAAAAGGCACTCAGGGCGACGAGAATCGAATGCCGGGCACGGCGCAGGACATCGTCGGTATTGCGGTCGTAGTTCATGAGGCAAACCGTTGGTTGCGCTGCCGCCAGGCGCGGATCAGGTAGATGCGCCATGCCAGTCGCACCGTAAAATACCCGGCGATGGCGAGTGCCGAAGCGAGCAGCACCAGACCGAGGGCCAACGGCGCACCGAGGCCGATCATCCAGTCGATCAGTGCGCGCATCCAGGCAAACAACCCCTCGTCGCCGGGCTCGGGAGGGGGCACAAAACCTTTACCCTCGCCTGGTAGCGCCCACTGTCCGAGAGCGTAGGCAACGATATACAGCGGTACGATGGTGAAAGGGTTGGTGTAGAAAGTGGTCAGCATCGCCAGCGGCAGATTGACGCGAAAGATGACCGCACAAATCGCGGCCCCCAGCATTTGCAGCGGCCCCGGTATCAGTCCGCAGAACATGCCTGCCGCCACGGCGCCCGCCGCTGAATGGCGATTGAGGTGCCAAAGTCGCGGATGCAGGAGTGTGTTCTCGAATGGAGTCAACCAGCGGTTGGCCAGAATCGCTTCATGGTCAGGCAGGAATTTGCGAATATGACGGCGCATCGCTGAATTCTAACGGATGCAAGGGCGAGGCGATTCCGTTGCAGCTCATGCGATGCGGACCGACAGTTCGCTCACGCCCTCGACTGCGCCGGTGAGCACGTCGCCGCGGACCACCGGGCTGACACCCTCGGGCGTCCCGGTAAAGATCAGGTCGCCGGGGAAAAGCTCGAAGTACTTCGAGAGGTGGGCGATGGTTTCGGGCACGGACCAGATCAGATCGGCCAGATCGCCTTCCTGTTTCTTCACGCCGTTGACTGTGAGCCAGACCTTGCCGCTCGTCGGGTGGCCGCAGTGGCTGGCGGGAACAATCGGCGTGATGGGCGCTGACTGATCGAAGGCCTTGCCCAGTTCCCACGGCCGCCCCTTGTCGCGCAAGGCGAATTGCAAGTCGCGGCGGGTCATGTCGAAACCCACCGCGTAGCCCCAGACATGATCGTTGGCCACGTCCGCGGCAATGTTACGGCCGCGCTTGCCGATGGCTACAACCAGTTCCACTTCATGATGGTAGTTGGCGGTTTCCGGCGGATAGGCAATGTCGCCGGTGACACCGTTTGCCACCGGAACGACAGCATCAGCCGGTTTGCAGAAGAAGAAGGGCGGATCGCGGTCCGGATCGGAGCCCATCTCTCTGGCATGCGCGGCGTAGTTGCGGCCGACGCAGTAGATGCGCCGTACCGGAAAGCTGTCGGTGCTGTTCGCAACCGGCACGGCGGGAAGCGGGGCAGGGGGTATGACGTAGTTCATGGAAGCTCCTGTG
>JBIJDI010000171.1:0-5875 GCA_044344235.1 Sulfuritalea sp.
ACGGCTTCGATGCCGACGCCCGCACCGGACGGCTCGACACCCTGCCCTTCTATCTCGACTGCCGCGCCCGGCTGGCGAACGACGGCGTGCTGTGCGTCAACCTGCTGTCGCGGCGCAAGGATTTCCGCAACAGCGTGGCGCGGCTGGAGGAAGCCTTCGACGGCCACGCCATCGCCTTTCCCTCCTGCGACAGCGGCAACGCCATCGCACTGGGCGCAATCGGCGTCTCACCAGCGCCGACTTTTCAAGACCTCAAGACAGCGGCCAAACACCTTAAGGAAACCACCAGCCTCAACCTGCTGCCGACGCTGGCCCGCCTCGCCACCTCGCGGCATCTGGCCGGTGGCGTGCTTCAGTTGTGAATCGCCGATGACCCCCGCCCACCGCAATCATCGCCGCGGCATGCTTTACATGCTGATGGTGATCGCCATCTGGGGCGCCTTTCTGCCAGTCGGAAAATCGGCCCTGCAAATGGTCGATCCCTACTGGCTGACGGCAATGCGCTTCGGCACGGCTGGCCTCGTGTTCATCGGCCTGCTATGGGTGCGCGAAGGACGCGCCGCCTTGCGCACCGAAGGCCAGCTCTGGAAAATCACCCTGTTCGGCGCCTTCGGCTTCGCCGGCTTCGGCATCTGCGTGTTCGAAGGCCTGCGCCTGACGCGACCCGAGATCAGCGGCATGATCCTCGCGCTGGGACCGATCCAGGTCGCCCTGTTCCAGTGGTGGCGCACGCGCCAGCGGCCGGACAACTTCACGCTCGGCGCCATCGCCATCGCCCTGGTCGGCGAACTCTTCGTCATTACCGCCGGCGATCTCTCGCGCCTGGTCGGCGGCGACGCACTGGGCAACGGCCTGATCTTCCTCGCCTCGCTGTTCTGGACCGCCTACACGCTGGGCGGGCAGCAGTTCCCCGGCTGGTCGCCGGTGCGCTACACGGCGCTGTCCTGCTCGCTGGGCTGGTTCGCCATCGCGGCAGTGCTGGGTATCGCGTCACTGACCGGCCACAGCCACCCGCCGCAGACCGAACAACTGGTCGCCGTCTGGCCGCAGCTCGCCTTCATCATCCTCTGCGTCTCGGTGTTCGGCATCCTGTTCTGGAACATGGGCGTGGCCAAGCTCGGCCCCCTGAATGCAGGCCTGATTGCCAACTTCACCCCGGTCATCACCTACCTGATCGCCATTGCCCAGGGCCGCCGCCCGGAAGCCATGGAACTGATGGGCGCGGCGATCGTGCTGATCGCCCTGATCGCCAACAATAGGCACCAAAGCGGCAAGGTCGACCGGGCTCCGGCTTAGGTCGCCAGCTGTTCAACGACAGCTTGGCCCGCCGCGTAGCGCAGGGGATCGCGCTGCCAGCCCGCCGCAGGCGAAAGCCTCGTCAGTCTCGCCGAGCGCACTGGGTCATGTGCGGGCTTCCAATCTTCCAGCAAGCTAGCCACTGAATCCGGCGCGTTGCACACCAGCAGGACATCGCAGCCCGCGCTCCATGCAGCCTCCGCGCGCTGGACCATGTCGCCGGCGAAGCTGGCGCCCTCCATCGACAGGTCGTCGCTGAAGATCACGCCGTCGAAAGCGAATTCCTCGCGCAGCATGTTGATCCATACCGGCGAGAAGCCGGCGGGCCGCGCATCGACTTGCGGGTAGATGACATGCGCCGGCATCACGGCGTCGAGCTTGAGGCGCCGGTAGGGTTCGAGGTCGGGCGCCATATCGACCAGGCTGCGCTCGTCGACCGGGATCGCCAGATGCGAATCGGCCGCAACCCAGCCGTGGCCGGGGAAGTGCTTGCCGCAGCAGCCCATGCCGGCGGCGGCGAGGCCATCGATCAGGGCGCCAGCGAGTTCCGTGACCGCCGCCGGATTCCGGTGAAAGGCGCGATCGCCGATGACGCCGCTGGGGCCCCAGTCGAGATCGAGCACCGGGGTGAAGGAAAAATCCACGCCGCAGGTGCGCAGCTCGGCAGCCAGCAGATAGCCGATGTCCGCGGCCGCCCGGAGCGCGGCTGCGGCATCGCTATCCCACAGTTCACCGAGGCGACGCATGGCCGGGACATGGGTGAAACCCTCGCGGCAGCGCTGCACGCGGCCGCCCTCGTGATCGATGGCGATCGGCAGCGCCGGCGCACGCAGGCCGTGAATGGCGGCGCACAGCGCCGTGAGTTGCTGCGTGTCACGATAGTTGCGTTTGAACAGGATCACGCCGCCGACCAGCGGATGCATCAGTCGCTCGCGGTCGAGTGCAGACAGTTCGAGGCTGGCAATGTCGATCATCAGCGGGCCGAGCGGGAGTGTGTTCATCGTGTTTCCAGAATGACGAAGGCGACGGCGTAGTCCTGCTCGTCGCTGATGGAAAGATGGGCGGTGAGCCCGCGTTCGGCGAGATGGGCCGCCAGCGCGGGCCCGAAACCGAAGGCCGGCTTGCCGAGTTCGTCGTGATTGATGGCGATATCGGGTAGCAGCAAAGGAGTTCGTATCCCTGTGCCAAAAGCCTTGCCCAGCGCCTCCTTGGCGGCAAAGCGCTTGGCCAGAAAGCGCGCCGGATCGTTGCTGCTGCGGCAGGCCTCGCGCTCATCGGGCGCGAGCATTTTCTCGAGGCCGCGCTCTCCGTGACGTTGCCAGTAATCGGCCATTCGCGCGACAGCAACGATGTCGGTGCCGATGCCAAAAATCACTGACACTGCGCCTCGCGCATGAGGCGCTTCATTTCGGCGACGGCTTCGCGCATGCCGACGAATATCGCACGGCTGACGATGGCGTGGCCGATATGCAATTCACGTATGCCGGGCAAGGCGGCCACCGGCTGGACGTTGAAGTAGTTGAGCGCGTGGCCGGCATTGAAGCGCATGCCGGCGGCGCGGATCGCCGCGCCGGCTTTTCGGATCTTGTCCAGTTCGGCAACCACCGACGCGCTTTCGGTATCGCGGCCGCGGCTGTAGAAGGCATGGGCATACGGCCCGGTGTGGATTTCACAGACGCGCACGCCAATGCGGGCGGCGGCTTCCACCTGCGACAGTTCAGCATCGATGAAGGCGCTGGTGACGATGCCCTCGTGGGCCAGTCGCGCCACCACTTCACGCAGGCGCGCCTCCTGCCCGGCAACATCCAGGCCGCCTTCGGTGGTGATCTCATGCCGGCCTTCCGGCACCAGCATCGCCATCTCGGGCTTGAGCTCGCAGGCAATGCCGACCATCTCATCGGTCGCCGCCATTTCGAGATTGAGCTTGATGTGGGTCAGCTCGCGCAGGCGCCGCACGTCGCGGTCCTGGATGTGGCGGCGGTCTTCACGCAGATGCACGGTGATGCCATCAGCCCCACCCAGATGCGCCTCGACGGCCGCCCAGACGGGATCGGGTTCGTGGGTCTTGCGCGCCTCGCGCACGGTGGCGACGTGGTCGATATTTACGCCTAGTTCGATCATAGTTCCTGTAGCTCCATGAAAACCCGCCGCGATTGCAGCGGTTTGCCGCCCATGTGATACGCGATCAACTGGCGCATCAGGTGCCTGCTTTCAACCCGCGTCCGCGGATTGGCATAGTCGTCGGCCGCCATGTCGAGCAGGGTCTGACCGCATACTACCGCCGTGTCGCCATCGCCGACTCTTCTTGCCACCGGGCCCCGCTCGATCAGGTAGGCATATTCCCGATCCGGCACCACCGGCAGGCCGGATTCGACGTCGACCTCCAGGGTCAAGCCGTAGCCGAGTTCCTTCAGCAGGGTTTTCTCGAAGCGCCGCAGTTCCGGCGCATCGGCCCCGCCCGCCGCCAGCGCGCGCAGTGCCGCCGCATAGGCATCGAACAGCACGCCGTGGGCATCCTCGCGCGGCAGCATTTTCAGCAGTAATTCATTGAGGTAGTAGCCGAGCAGCAAGCAGCGTCCGCCAAGCAAGGGCATGCCACCCAGCCATTCGGCGCGAGCCAAAGTCTTTACTTCGCCACCGCCGAACCAACCCAGTTCCAAGGGCTGAAACGACATCAGCATGCCGCGCATGGCGGAACGGGGCCGCCGCGCACCGCGCGCCAGCAAGGGCACGCGACCGTGGTCGCGAGTGAAGACATCCACCACGAGACTGGTCTCGCTGTAGGGATGCAAATGCAGGACATAGGCCGACTGACCGTCGACGCGCTTGCTGCTCAAGGCGCTAACCGTAGCCCAGGCTTTTCAGGGCGCGCTCGTCATCGGCCCAGCCGCCCTTGACCTTGATCCAGGTCTCGAGCCAGACCTTGCCGCCGAACAGGGTTTCCATTTCCTTGCGGGCATCCGTCGAGATGCGCTTCAGGCGCTCGCCGCCCTTGCCGATGACGATGGAGCGATGCCCCTCCTTGTCGACAATCACGGCGGCATGGATGCGACGCAAGTCGCCCTCCTGCTCGAACTTCTCGATCTCCACCGCAATGCCGTAGGGTAGTTCTTCGCCCAAATTGCGGAACAGCTTCTCACGCAATATTTCGGAGGCCATGAAGCGCTCGGAACGATCGGTAATGTCGTCAGCTTCGAACACGGGCGGCGATTGCGGCAGATAGCCGGCCACGGTGGCCAGCAGCGCATCGGTGCCGATCCCCTTCTCGGCCGACAGCGGCACAATTTCTGCAAACTCATGCAGCGCGGACACCTTGGCAATGAAGGGCAGCAGTTCGGCCTTGTCGGCCAGCCGGTCGATCTTGTTGATTACAAGCACCACCGGCTTGTCCGCCGGCAGCATTTTCGCGATTTCGGCTTCGCCATTGCCCCAGCGCCCTGCTTCGACCACCAGCAGGATCACATCGACATCGGCGAAAGTCGAGGTCACGCTGCGGTTCATCAGCCGGTTGAGCGCATTCTTGTGCGTCATCTGGAAGCCCGGCGTATCGACAAAAATGAACTGGGCGTCGTCCGTGGTCAGCACGCCGTGAATCCGATGGCGCGTGGTCTGGGCCTTCTTCGAGGTGATGCTGACCTTGGCGCCCACCAGACGATTGGTCAGTGTCGACTTGCCGACGTTGGGACGGCCGATGATCGCCAGATAGCCGGTACGAAATTCAGGATTCATGGCTTGATCTCCGCGATGGCGCGCTGCGCTGCCTGCTGCTCGGCAATGCGACGGCTGCTGCCGGCGCCTATGGTGCGGATATCCAGATCCGGAATCGCGCACTCGACCTCGAATTCTTGAATATGAGCCTCACCGTGCGTGGCGAGCAACCCGTAGCGCGGCAGAGGCAGGTGCCGCCCTTGCAGAATTTCCTGCAGGGCAGTTTTCGGATCCTTGCCGGCGTCGTTGGGATCGATACGGGCCATGGCCGACTTGTACAGAAGCTCAATGACGGTCTGCGCCGCATCAAAGCCGGCATCTACATAAATCGCGCCAATAATTGCCTCCAGCGCATCGGCAAGAATCGAGGGACGCCCGGAACCGCCGCTTTTCAGCTCGCCCTCACCCAACTGCAGGAAGTCACCGAGACTCAGGCTTCGGGCGATGTCGGCAAGGGTTTCCTGCCGAACCAGACTGGCCCGCAATCGTGAAAGTTCACCTTCCTTCAACTCCGCAAAGTGCTTATAGAGATAGCCGGCGACGGCACAATTGAGCACGGCGTCGCCAAGGAATTCAAGGCGCTCGTTATGGGGGGAACCGAAACTGCGATGGGTGAGCGCCTGACGCAGCAACTCCGGCCGGCCAAAGCCGTGTCCGAGCGCTGCCTCCAGACGCTGCGGCTTCATTCTTTGCCGCTGCTGCTGCCCTCGAAATCAAATACCAGGCTGACATTGGCAAACAGCGGGACCTTCTTTTCATACTTGAAGGAGATCACCAACTCACCGCCCTCCTTGGTGATATCGAGATCCTGCGGTGTGACGCTCTTCACGTCGTCCATGTCAGCACGCCGACCGAACGCTGCTCGCACCTG
>JBIJDI010000173.1:0-5833 GCA_044344235.1 Sulfuritalea sp.
GCTTGCCTGCGCGCTGCTGCGCCATTGGCGGGCCGAGGGACGCAGCGTGGCGGCGTTCAAGCCGGTCTTGTCCGGATTCGATCCGGCACATGCCGAGGCCAGCGATGCCGCAGCCTTGCTGGCGGCACTGGGTCGCGACGCGAGCACTTCCGAACTGGACGCCATTGCGCCCTGGCGTTTCGCTGCGCCGCTGTCGCCGGATATGGCTGCGGCACTGGAAGGACGCTGCATCGATTTCGAGCAACTGATCGGTTTTACCGGTCGGGCTGCGCACACCGATTCCTGCATCACCCTGGTCGAAGGCGTCGGTGGCGTCATGGCGCCGCTCGACGCGACGCATACGGTGCGCGACTGGATCGCCGCCAGCGGGCTGTCCTGTGTGCTGGTGGCCGGCAGTTATCTGGGCAGCCTGAGCCATACGCTGACCGCACTTGAGGCTTTGGCGAAAGTCGGCGCTGGCGTGACGGCGATTGCGGTCAATGAGTCACCGGATTCGACCGTTGCGCTTGACGCCACGCTGGAGACCCTGTCGCGTCACGCGACTGGAATACCGTTGGTGGCGATTGGCCGGGCCAACCCGCAAGCCGGCGTGGCCCGGCTGGCTGCGCTCGTAGGGTGAAAGCGGGTTTGAAGCCCGCGACGAGCGCAGCGAGCCAACTTGGATCCCCGCCCTGGGGCGGGGGCTGGGGGTGGGGGGCAAAAAATTGGCCCACGGCTTGGGTTTCCCGCAGGGAAACTTAAGCCGTATACTGCGCCCCCTTGACTCCTCTTCCCCGGATGAACCATGACCATCAAGTCTGACAAGTGGATCCGCCGCATGGCGGCCCAGCATGGAATGATCGAACCCTTCGAGCCCGAACTGGTGCGTGAGGTCGACGGTAAGAAGATCGTCTCCTACGGCACCTCCAGCTACGGCTACGATATCCGCTGCTCGCGCGAGTTCCGGGTGTTTACCAACATCTACTCGACGGTCATCGACCCGAAGAATTTCGATCCGAACTCCTTCGTCGAAATGGATGGCGACCATTGCATCATCCCGCCGAATTCCTTCGCTCTGGCGCGCACCATGGAATACTTCCGCATTCCACGCAATGTGCTGACGGTCTGCCTCGGCAAGAGCACCTATGCGCGTTGCGGCATCATCGTCAATGTGACGCCCTTCGAACCCGAATGGGAGGGCTACGTGACACTGGAGTTCTCCAACACGACGCCACTGCCGGCCAAGATCTACGCCGGCGAAGGCTGTGCCCAAGTACTGTTCTTCGAATCCGATGAAGTCTGCGAGACCTCCTACAAGGATCGCGGCGGCAAGTACCAGGGGCAGGTCGGCGTGACGCTGCCGAAGATCTAGAGCGAAGGACAGGCCGTGCGTTTTCACTTCCCCATCATCATCATCGACGAAGACTTCCGTTCCGAGAATGCCTCGGGCCTGGGTATTCGTGCGCTGGCGGACGCCATCGAAAAAGAAGGCATGG
This sequence comes from Sulfuritalea sp., assembly GCA_044344235.1. Lineage (GTDB taxonomy): Bacteria > Pseudomonadota > Gammaproteobacteria > Burkholderiales > Rhodocyclaceae > Sulfuritalea. Next base: position 1,476 of record JBIJDI010000173.1, read on the forward strand.
ACGTGCTGGGCGTGACCAGCTACGGCGACCTGAGTTCCTTCGCCCAGCAGCAAAGCCGCGCCTCGGTGTTCATCCTTTCCATCGACGACGAGGAATTCACTCCAGGCCCCGAGCTCGATCCCGCCGTACTCAACCTGCGCAAATTCGTCGAGGAAATTCGCTACAAGAACGCCGAAATTCCGATCTTCCTCCACGGCGAAACGCGTACCAGCCGCCATATCCCGAACGACATCCTGCGCGAATTGCACGGCTTCATCCACATGTACGAGGACACGCCGGAGTTCATCGCCCGCCACGTCGTGCGCGAGGCCAAGGCCTATCTCGATTCACTGCCGCCACCCTTCTTCCGCGCACTGGTGCATTACGCTGCGGACGGCTCATATTCGTGGCATTGCCCCGGTCACTCGGGCGGCGTCGCTTTCCTGAAAAGCCCGGTGGGCCAGATGTTCCACCAGTTCTTCGGCGAGAACATGCTGCGCGCCGACGTCTGCAACGCGGTCGAAGAACTCGGTCAGTTGCTCGACCACACCGGCCCGGTAGCCGCTTCCGAGCGCAATGCCGCGCGCATTTTCAATTGTGATCACCTGTTCTTCGTCACCAACGGCACCTCGACTTCGAACAAGATCGTCTGGCACTCCACAGTTGCGCCGGGCGACATCGTGGTGGTAGACCGCAACTGCCACAAGTCGATCCTCCACGCCATCATGATGACCGGCGCGATCCCGGTGTTCCTGATGCCGACGCGCAACAACTACGGCATCATCGGGCCGATTCCGAAAGAAGAGTTCCGCTGGAAGAACATCCAGAAGAAGATCGCCGCCCATCCCTTCGCCACCGACAAGAACGCCAAGCCGCGGGTGCTGACAATCACCCAGAGCACCTACGACGGGATCATGTACAACGTCGAGGAGATCAAGGAGATGCTCGACGGCAAGATCGATACCCTGCACTTCGACGAAGCCTGGCTGCCGCACGCCGCCTTCCACGATTTTTATGGCGATTATCACGCCATCGGCGCCGACCGGCCGCGCTGCAAGGAATCCATGGTGTTCTCGACGCAGTCTACGCACAAGCTGCTGGCCGGCCTCTCGCAGGCGTCGCAGATCCTGGTGCAGGACGCCGAGAACAGCAAGCTCGACCGCGACGTCTTCAACGAGGCCTATCTGATGCACACCTCGACCTCACCGCAGTACTCCATTATCGCTTCCTGCGACGTGGCCGCGGCGATGATGGAGGAGCCCGGCGGCAGGGCGCTGGTTGAGGAGTCCATCGCCGAGGCGCTCGACTTCCGCCGCGCCATGCGCAAGGTGGACAAGGAGTGGGGCGCCGACTGGTGGTTCAAGGTCTGGGGTCCGGACGACCTGTCCGAGGAAGGCATCGAGGAGCGCGACGCGTGGATGCTCAAGCCGGGTGCCCGTTGGCACGGTTTCGGCAAGCTGGCGAAGGGCTTCAACCTGCTCGATCCGATCAAGGCCACCATCATTACCCCCGGACTCGATGTCGACGGCGCTTTTTCCGACGATAACGGGATTCCCGCCGCTATCGTCACCAAGTACCTCGCCGAACATGGGGTGATCGTCGAGAAGTGCGGTCTCTATTCATTCTTCATCATGTTCACCATCGGCATCACCAAGGGCCGCTGGAATACCCTGGTGACGGCGCTGCAGCAGTTCAAGGACGACTATGACCGCAACCATCCGCTGTGGAAGGTGCTGCCGGAATTCGTTGTCAAGCATCCTCGCTACGAGCGGGTTGGCCTCAAGGATTTGTGCACCCAGATTCACGAGGTGTACAAGGCCAGGGACATCGCCCGCCTGACGACCAAGATGTATCTGTCGCCCATGGTACCGGCCATGCGCCCGGCCGATGCGTTCGCCAAGATGGCGCATCGCGAGATCGACCGCGTGTCGATCGACAATCTCGAAAACCGCGTCACGGCGGTACTGCTGACGCCTTATCCGCCGGGAATTCCGCTGCTGATTCCGGGCGAGCGTTTCAACGCCACCATCGTGCGCTACCTGAAGTTTGCGCGCGAGTTCAACGAAAAATTCCCCGGATTCGAGACCGATATCCACGGCCTGGTGAAGGACGCCAGCAATGGCGCCGTGCGCTATTACGTGGATTGCGTGGCGCAGTAGATTTATTTACAAGCTCTAAGCGGCAGGGGGAGACTGCTCAGGTCTGCTGCAAGACAAAGGGCATGTACTTCTTGTCTTCACCCACGATGTGGTGGAGAAACCAGTCTTGCATCATTTCCAGAATCTGATCCGGCGTAACGGATTCCTGATCCTTGAAGAACGCCTCCTTGGCGACCAGTATCTGGCGCGCAAAAGCGGCGTGTACCTTCTTGTGCTGCTCAAGTTCCGGATAACCTGCCTGTTGCATGAGCTTCTCTTCGGCGCCCAGATGCATCGCGGTGTACTCCACCAGGAAGGCGATGCGTTTCATCATCGCATCGGGATCATCCATCGCCGGCGACTCGCTGAACTCCTTGACCATTCCGAAGAAGACCCGGTGATGGGCATCCATCAGCACATTGCCGACGCTGTATGAGTCATTCCACTCAACAAGTTCCACGAGACTCTCCTCCTGACGGCTTTTCGCTTTCGGGGGCAGGATAGCCCGGCTAGATGTGCAACAAGCCCACCACGCCAAATACTACACCGATCCCGGCTGCCCCAAAGACACCGTAGAGCAGCCATTTCTTGCGAGTCAGCAAGGCGATGGCAGACAGGGCAATGGAGATTTGCAGCAGCGTGGTTGATAGTGCCCAACGGCCATGGACCTGCATTTCCTTTTCGCTTTTCTTGTCGGCTTCCCTGGCGCTGGCTTCAAGCTTCTCGGCATCGGCCTTGATGTCGGATTTTTCCTTCTTGTAGCGATCGATTTCCTGCTTGAAGCGTTCGCGATCCTCGCCGCGGGTGAGCGTCACGGAAAGCTCTGCGAGGTTCTGCTTGTTGCTCTTGGCCTGGTAGTAGTTCCACTGATTGGAGGCAGCGGTCTTCTGGATCGCGGCCTCGTTTTTGAAAAGCAGCGCGGCATTCTGGGTGTGTCCCGCCTCGTAGCCGCCCACCGCACCCAGCGTGGACAGGATGGCGGTGGTGACGGCGATCCTGGAAACGAAGTTGTCGCCCTCGCCGTGTTTGCCCCCGTGATCGCCGCCTTGCGCGGCATGCTCGATGGCGTGATCGTGAGGGCCATGTACGTGAAAGTGTCCTCCGGACATCGCTATTTCTCCTGGTTTCTCTGGTAGCAGACGAAGGCGTAGTCGAAGCCTGTTTCGTCATGATGTGCTTCGCGCGCGGTTTCCCGCCACTGACCGTGGTCGATGGCGGGGAAATGGGTGTCGCCCTCGAAACTGGCGTCGATCTCGGTCAATTGCAGCCTATCCGCCAGCGGCAGGGCTGCAGCATACAGTTCTGCGCCGCCGATGACGAAAGCTTCACTGCTCTCTGCTGCGGAGATCGCCGCCGGCAGGGAAGTGGCGATCGTCGCGCTCGCGGCCTGGTAGCTGCCATCGCGCGTGACGACGATGTTCTGACGGCCCGGCAGCGGTCGAAAACCGGCCGGCAGCGATTCCCAGGTCTTGCGCCCCATGATCACCGTGTGTCCCAGCGTCAGTGCCTTGAAGTGCTTGAGGTCTGCGGGCAGTCGCCAGGGCAGACGATTGTCGATGCCGATCACGCCATTTCTGGCGATGGCGGCGATCAGGGTAAGAATCGGTTTCGGCTTCGGCATCGGGCGGCGATTATATGTCCTCGTGCCCCTGGGTCGAGGACGGTATCCCCGCGGATAGCTTCCCGTAAAGCTCGATGTACTGCCGCGCGGCATGCGCCCAGCTTGAGTCGCGGGCCATGCCATGCTTCTGCAGTTTGCGCCAGCGAGCGGGGTCGCGCCAGGCTTCGGCGGCACGTTGCAGGGCCTGCATCAAGGCTGCAGCGGTGGCCGGCCCGAAGACAAAGCCGTTGCCGTGCTTTTCGTCTGCGGCATCGATTACCGTATCGGCCAGCCCGCCGGTCGCGCGGACCACCGGTGGCGTGCCGTAGCGCAGGCTGTACATCTGGTTGAGGCCGCAGGGTTCGAAGCGCGACGGCATGACGAAAATGTCGGCGCCTGCCTCGATGCGATGGGCCAGCGCCTCGTCGAAGCCGATGGTCACCGCGCACCGGCTCTTGTGCTTTTGCGCGAGTGCGGTCCAACTGTGTTCCATGGAATGCTCGCCGCTGCCAAGCACGACGAGTTGCGCCGGCAGCTTGAGCAGCTGCGGGGTCACGGCCAGCAGCAGGTCGAGCCCCTTCTGTTCGGTCAGGCGGCTGACCACGGCGAACAGGGGAAGGTCTGCTCGCTGCTCGAGGCCG
>JBIJDI010000175.1:0-5823 GCA_044344235.1 Sulfuritalea sp.
GAAGTCGGTCAGCTTGCCCGGCGCGATCAATACGCCGCCGGCATGCATGCCGACATTGCGCGTGAGGCCTTCGAGCTTGAGCGCCAGCGTCCAGAGTTCACCGATTTCTTCCTCGTTGTCGATGCGCTGCCGGATCAGGGGTTCCTTGGCCAGCGCGTCCGCCAGCGTGATGCCAAGCTCGTTGGGAATCAGCTTGGCGAACTGGTCCACGTTATTGAAGCCGAGATCGAGCACGCGGCCGACGTCGCGAATCACCGCCTTCGCCGCCAGCGTGCCGAAGGTGACGATCTGCGACACCGCGTGCGCGCCGTATTTCTTCTTCACGTAATCGATGACGCGGTCGCGGCCTTCCTGGCAGAAGTCGATGTCGAAGTCGGGCATCGACACCCGCTCCGGATTCAGGAAACGCTCGAACAGCAGCTCGTAGCGCAGCGGATCGAGGTCGGTGATGTCGAGGCTGTAGGCCACCAGCGAACCGGCACCCGAGCCGCGCCCCGGCCCCACCGGTACACCGTTGTGCTTGGCCCAGCGGATGAAGTCGGCGACGATCAGGAAGTAGCCGGGAAAGCCCATCTTGACGATGGTCGCGATCTCGAAATCCAGCCGCGCGACATAGGTCGGCCGCTGCTTCTCGCGCTCCGTCGCGTCCGGATACAACAGTTGCAGACGGCGCTCCAGACCGGCGTGCGACTCGCTGGCGAGGAAGGCTTCCAGCGGCTCGCCGGCTGGCGTCGGAAAATCCGGCAGGCGGCTCTTGCCCAGTTCCACCGTCAGGTTGCAACGGCGCGCGATTTCGATCGAATTCCGCAAGGCCTCGGGCAGATCGGCGAAGAGTTCGGCCATCTCGGCCTGTGTTTTGAAGTATTGCTCGGGGCTGTACTTTTTGGGCCGCCGTGTGTCGCCCAGCACGTAGCCGTCGGCGATGCAGACCCGCGCCTCATGCGCCTTGAAGTCGTCGCGCTGCAAAAACTGCACCGGGTGCGTGGCCACCAGCGGCAGGCCGAGGCGCGCCGCCAGATCGACGCTGGCCGCGACCGCCACTTCATTGGCTGCCGCACCGTCGCGACCACCGGGGCGCTGCACCTCGATGTAATAGGCGCCGGGAAACAGCTGCGCCCACGCCTGTGCGCGCACATCGGCCTGATCGAGCTTGCCGGCGGCGAGCAGTTGCCCGATGTCGCCCAGCGGGCCGCCGGACAATGCGATCAGGCCGCTGTTGTCGCCCTGGGCGAGTTGCATGCGGGTGATCTCCGCGCGGCCGTGGCGGCGCGGTGCGAGATAGGCGGCCGAGAGCAGTTCGCACAGGCGCAGGTAGCCGGCGCGATTCTTCACCAGCAGCAGCAGGCGTGCCGGGCCGTCGTTCTTGTCGGCCGCATCCTCATCGCCGATCCAGACGTCGCAGCCGATGATCGGCTTGATGCCCTTGCCGCGCGCCGCGGTGTAGAACTTGACCATGCCGAACAGGTTGGCCAGGTCGGTGATTGCCAGTGCCGGCTGGCCGTCCGCCGCCGCCTGTGCGATGGCCTCATCGATGCGCGTCAGGCCATCGGTGATCGAGTATTCGCTGTGAAGCCGGAGATGGACGAAGCTGGGAAGAGACGGGGCGGACATGGCGCAGCAATTTTACCCCCACGGACTCCGGCCGAGTCTGCGGATTTTCCCTGCGCGAAAGCCATACCGCTGACCCGAGGATTGCTGCTACCCTGCACACTATTGCCCTGTCAGTTGAACATCATGAAACACAAAATCGTCGTACTTGCGGTAGCGCTGCTCTCGGCCTGCATGCAGCAGGCAACCGACCAGGACTCCTACCAGCCGCGATACACCGGCAATGCCTTATGGACCATCAATGGCGCACGGCCAGGCATGACGCTGGATGAAGTTCGCCAACAGCACGGTGAGCCGTCACGGTCCTTCGGCAAACCGCCGACAGACTACGCCTGGGAGACGACATCTTCGCGGAAGCTTTTTGTAACCGTGGATGCGAATGGACGCATTTTGCAAGTCGGGGGCAACGCCCTGATGGCCGGCGATAAAACCCTTCTCGGCGAGGGCGTCAGCGGCGCCGATATCAATGCCGTTCTGGGTGCCGGCGCGGTCTCCAATACCACGCAACCCGGGTCATTCGTCATTCCGACGCCGGGCAAGGTCGTCGGTACCTATCACCGCTATCGCAACGGCAATGTGACGTTTGGCTTTTCCGTTTCAAAAGAGCAGGGGTTACGTGGCATCACCGCTGACTGATCGCATGCTGCGCAGGTGATAAGACGTAAAGTTCCGACGCACTGCTGCAGAAGTGTCCGGAGCAATCGCTCAAAGCGGCCGCTGCACCCACTCCAGCAACGGCTGCCACTGCTCAAGGTCCTTCTCGGCGCGGCTTGGCGGCAATTCGAAAATGCTCATGCCATGCGCCGCGGCCTGCACGTAGTTTTGCGTGTCGCGCAGGTGGGCCACCACCGGCAGGCCGGTGCTTTCAAGGAAACGCTCCAGTTCGCCGGCCGCGCGGGTGCGCGCATCGACGCGCATGGCGACGATGGCGACCATGTCACCCGAGGCATCGTGCTTGCGGACTTCCTTTTCTTCCAGCAGCCGGTCGAGGAAATGCCGCGTGGCGAGGATGTCGAAAATCGAGGGCTGCAGGGGCACGATGACGCGCCGGACCATTTTCAGCACCTGGCCCAGCTTCTTGCCGTGCAATCCGGCCGGCGTATCCAGCACCACGTGGCTGGTTTCCTTCGGCGGCCGCGCCGGCTGGTCGGGTTCGATATCCCAGGTGGCGATGTGCGCCAGCCCAGGCGAGCGCATCTTGAGCCATTCGCGCGAGGACTGCTGGCGGTCGATGTCGCCGAGCATGACGCGCTTGCCCTGCAGGGCGAAGAAGCCGGCCAGGTTGGTCGCCAGCGTCGTCTTGCCGACGCCGCCCTTGGGATTGGCGATCAGGATGGATTCCACTTAGCGCCTCACAAGCGTCAGGGTAACAGCACCGTCGAACCCGTGGTCTTGCGCGCCACCAGGTCGATCTGGGCCTGCGCGGCATCCTTCAGCGCATAGGTCTGGTTGACTTCGATCTTCACCTTGCCCGAAGTGACCATGTCGAACAGGTCGCCCGAGATCGCCAGCAGGTCGCTGCGCTGCGCGGTGTAGGTGAACAGGGTCGGCCGGGTGATGAACAGCGAGCCCATCTTGGCCAGCAGGCCGAGGTCGAAGGGAGGCACGGGGCCGGACGCGGCGCCGAACAGCACCATCATGCCCAGCGGCTGCAGGCATTCCAGCGAGCCCATGTAGGTGTCCTTGCCGATCGAGTCGTACGCCACGCGCACACCCTTGCCGCCGGTGATCTGCTTGACCCGCTCGACGAAGTTCTCGCGCGTGTAAATGATGGTGTGGTCGCAGCCGTGGGCGCGGGCCAAGTCGGCCTTCTCGTCGGAACTGACGGTGCCGATCACGGTGACACCCAGGGCGCGCGCCCATTGGCAGACGATGAGGCCGACGCCGCCGGCGGCGGCATGGATCAGGATGGTGTCGCCGGGCTCTACCTTGCAGGTACGGCGCAGCAGGTATTGCGCGGTCATGCCCTGTAGCATCATCGCCGCACCGGTCTTGAAGTCGATGGCGTCGGGCAGCTTGACCAGGCGGTCGGCTGGAATGTTGCGCAGCTCGGTATAGGCGCCGACCGGGCCGCCGGCATAGGCGACGCGGTCGCCCACCTTGAGGTCGGTCACCGCCGCACCAACGGCCTCGACCACGCCCGCCGCTTCGAGGCCGATGCCCGATGGCATGGGCACCGGGTAGGCGCCGGTACGGTGATAGATGTCGATGAAGTTGAGACCAACGGCGTGATGACGCACGCGCGCCTCGTTGGGCGCCGTGTCGCCAACGCCGACTTCTTCCCAGCGCAGCACTTCGGGACCACCGGCGGTGTGGAAACGGATGGCATGGGTCATGGTTCAGCCTTTCAATTCGCGAAGGTGGTTGGCGTCGACGACTGCGAGCGCGGTCATGTTGACCAGGCGGCGTACTGTAGCAGTAGCCGTCAGGATATGCACCGGTTGCGCGGCGCCGAGCAGCATCGGGCCGACCGTGATGCCATCGCCCGAGGTGGCCTTGATCAGGTTGAAGGAGATGTTGGCGGCATCGACGTTGGGCATGATCAGCAGGTTTGCCTCGCCCTTGAGGCGGCAGCCGGGATACAGCTTTTCGCGGATGTCCTGCGACAGGGCCGCATCGCCGTGCATTTCGCCGTCGACTTCGAGGCCCGGTGCGCGCTCCTCGATCAGCGCCCGCGCCGCCGCCATCTTTAGCGCCGACGTCGAGCGCAGGCTGCCGAAGTTGGAATGCGACAGCAGCGCCACCTTGGGCTCGAGGCCGAAGCGGCGCACTTCCTTGGCCGCCATCAGCGTGATGTCGGCAATCTGTTCGGCGGACGGATCTTCATTGACATAGGTATCGCACATGAACAGCGTGTGCCGCGCCAGCAGCAGCATGTTCATCGCGGCGAAACAATGCGCATCCGGCTCGAGGCCGATCACGTCGCTGACATGCTTGAGGTGCTGCGCGTGGCGGCCAACGACGCCGCAGAGCATGGCGTCGACATAGCCGCGCTTGAGCAGCATGGTGCCGATCAGCGTGGTATCCGAACGCAGCGCCTGCTTGGCCGAACCTGGCGTGACGCCCTGCCGTCCCATGATGTCGTGATAGCTCTGCCACAGCTCCTTGTAGCGCGGATCGGAATCCGGATTCACCACCTCGAAGTCGCGCCCCGCCACCAGACGCAACCCGGCCTTCTCGATACGCATGCCGATCACCTCGGGGCGACCGATCAGCACCGGCTGGGCGAGGCCCTCGTCGATCACCGCCTGCACGGCGCGCAGCACCCGCTCGTCCTCGCCCTCGCAGTAGATGACGCGGCGTGGCGCCTTCTTGGCCGCGCTGAACACCGGCTTCATGACGAAGCCCGAGTGATAGACAAAGCTGTTGAGCTTGTCGCGATAGGCGTCGAAGTCCTTGATCGGCCGCGTCGCCACGCCCGACTCCTCGGCCGCCTTGGCCACGGCGGGTGCAATCTTGACGATCAGCCGCGGATCGAAGGGCCGCGGGATCAGGTACTCGCGGCCGAAGGCCAGGCTCTCGCCGCCATAGGCCATCGCCACCACGTCGGAGGCCTCGGCCTGCGCCAGTTCGGCGATGGCGCGCACCGCGGCCAGCTTCATCTGCTCGGTGATGGTGGTCGCTCCCGCATCCAGCGCGCCACGGAAAATGAAGGGGAAGCACAGCACGTTGTTGACCTGGTTCGGATAGTCCGAACGGCCGGTGGCGATGATCGCATCGGAGCGCACGCTCTTGACTTCCTCGGGTGTGATTTCCGGCGTCGGATTGGCCAGCGCCAGGATCAGCGGATTCGCCGCCATTTTCGCCACCATCGCCGGCTTGACCACGCCGCCGGCCGAGAGGCCGAGGAACACGTCGGCACCTTCGATCACTTCGGCCAGCGTGCGCGCATCGGTCTTCTTGGCGTAACGCGCCTTGATCGGATCCATGTCCTCGACGCGACCCTCATAGGCCACGCCCTTGATGTCCGTGACCCAGATGTTCTCGACGCGCACACCGAGATTGACCAGCAGGTCGAGGCAGGCCAGCGCCGCCGCACCGGCACCCGAGGTGACCAGCTTGACCTCCCCGATATTCTTGCCGACCAGCTTGAGGCCGTTGAGGATCGCCGCGCCGACGACGATCGCCGTGCCGTGCTGGTCGTCGTGGAACACCGGGATCTTCATGCGCTCGCGCAGCTTGGCCTCGATATAGAAGCACTCCGGCGCCTTGATG
>JBIJDI010000194.1:0-5408 GCA_044344235.1 Sulfuritalea sp.
TTACCGTGCGGACGCCAAGCCCGCGGCGCGGCTGCTGGTCCTCGCCGGCACACAGGATCGCCTGGTCGATCCACGATGTTCGCGCCAGCTTGCATCGCGTTGGGGAAGCGCCTTTGGCGAGCATGCCGCGGCCGGCCACGATCTACCGCTCGACGACGGTCCATGGGTGGCAAGACAGGTGCGCGACTGGCTCGCGATCACACTGCCGTCCGGTTCAGGCTGAACCCGGCGACTCCTTCTTGTCCGGTAGCGGATGCGCAGCATCCAGCCGCGGCAGGTTCAATCCGCGGACTCGCTGCAACTGGTTTGGGACGTCGTCGAGCAGGGCGGCATGACGCCGCCCGTGCCAGCCGCCGACCAGCGTCACGGCTTCGCGCAATAGCGGGTCGCGGCCGGCGCAGACCATCAGCAAGGTGCCGGCACTGGCAAGATCGTTGAGCTGCCCCAGTTCATCCTGCAGCCCGGCGAGCCGCTTGATCGCGGTGGCGCCGGACTTGCCGGGAATCATCGGGCCGAAAAATTCAATGGCATAGCGCAGCCGCTTGATGCCGATGCGCAACTCGTGAAGCGAGGAGGGGTAGTCCACGCGGGCGGCGTCGGCAAGCTCGAGAATCCTCTTCAGCAGGCGGCGCAGGCGGCGGTCAGCAAACTGCAGCAGGGATGGCGCTTCGTCTACCGCGCTGGGGGGTTCGACGAACGGTGCGCCGTGGAGCAGGCTGCCGGCGGTCAGCAGCAGCTGGCCGTAGGCGGGTTGCCGCAGCAAGTGCCGGATGTCGGCGCGGGCGGCATAGAGGCGGTCGGTGACGGCGCTGGCCAGATCGGTGAGGCGCGGCTCATCGGGCAGGGCGTTTGCCACCGGGGCAACGATCTCCGCCATCAGCACATCGAAGTCGCGGGCTTGTCCCAGCGCACGCATCAACTCGCGCATCGGCGGTACCAGGTACTCGGCGAAACCGGCCGGCAGCACCGGGCCGAACATGCGCAAGGCCGCGCGCAGGCGGCGCATGGCGACCCGCATCTGATGCACGTATTCCGGATCGTCGCTGCGCACCGCGCCGTCGTGGTTGAGTTGCATATGCGACAGGCAGTCCAGTGCGATCAGACGGAAGGCGGCCAGCGGCGTGTCGCCGGCATCGATCGGTACGTCGCCGGCCTTGACCGGGCGCGCCGGCGTGTTCAGGAAAAGCCGGTAGCCACGTTCCGCTTTCGACAACAGCAGCGGCGGCAGAGCCTGGCGCTGCGCCAGTTCAAGGGCCAGTGCGTAAAGACTGTCGATACTTCCCGACACCAGCTGCAGTTCAAGTTCGGAGATGTTGTCGCGGCGTCCGTTCGAGGCAATCCAGCCGCGGTCGAGCTTGACCAGGATGCGCGTGTCGTGGCCGCGGTCGAGTTCCCAGAGCGTGCGACGAAAGTTGGTCTCGAATACGGGCGCCAGATGACCGGCAATCTTGTCCTTTTGCAGCCAGTCGCGCAGTTCGGCGTCGTCGACGTGGGAAAAGTCGAAGTGGTTGAGGTAGGGCGCCTGCCATTCCGGCCTTTGCGTCAGGCCGCCATCGGAGGTGTCCTGACGCTTGACCGTCTGTTGCCAAGACGCACCGTGCCGGCGCAGGCGCAGCAGGATACCGGCGCGGCGCAGCGCCATGCGTCCGCTGTCGTAGTAGATGCTGACCAGCTGGTGCTGCTCGCGCGCATTGGCGCGGGCCAATGCCGGATGTCGCAGCAGAACGCCATGCCGGTCTTCGGCGACCGCCAGTTTCAGAGCGATTTGTTGGGTCATGGCGCAATGCCGGAAGGTATTGCCCGCCAGTGTAGCGCCTCGATCGCGACAGAATTATTACAGTCGTGCGGTTTCCCCGCCGCACGCGATGCCGGGGTGCGGAATATCATCGAAAATCGGCGCTGGCGATACGGCGACGGAGCATGTCGTCGCTGCAATCACGGGCTGCCAGGCGCGGACCAGTTCCAGCCGGCCGTCGTGGTGCTCGACGATGGCGGTGCAGCTATCCACCCAGTCGCCGCAGTTGACGTAGACCACGTCGCCGACCGGACGCAGGGCAGCGCTGTGGATATGGCCGCAGATCACGCCGTCCAGGCCGCGCTCGCGCACGGCGTGAATCAGAGAATCCTCGAAATCGAAGATGAATGAAACGGCGCGCTTGACGCGGCTCTTGGCGTAGCCGGCCAGCGACCAGTAGCCGGGGCGGCGCAGCAGGCGGCGCAAGCGCGACAGCGAGGCGTTTACGCGCACCAGCAGGTTGTAGCCGACATCGCCGATCACCGCCAGCCAGCGGTGATAACGCGTCACCTGGTCGAACTCGTCGCCGTGCAGCAGCAGGTAACGCTTGCCGTCGGCGGTGAGGTGGATGTGCTCGAGCCGGACTTCAATATCGCCGAAGGACACGCCGTCGTACTCGCGCATCGCCTCGTCGTGATTGCCGGGAATCAGCATTACGCGCTGGCCGTGGCGGGCGCGACGCAGGATCTTCTGCACCACGGTGTTTTGCGCCGGGGTCCAGTGAATGCCGCGGCTCATCGACCAAAAGTCGATGATGTCGCCGATCAGGAACAGATTGTCGCTTTCGTAGTCGCGCAGGAAGTCGAGCAGGCGATCCGCCTGGCAGCCGCGGGTGCCGAGATGGACGTCGGAGATGAAGATCGAGCGGACGTGCATCAGTCGGGAAGGAAGCGGTAGATCGATTCGTTCGTCGCCGCGATCGTCGGACGATCAATCGCATCGCGCAGAGCGGTTACCAATCGGTCGTGGATACGCTCCCAGTCGAGCGAGGCGACGCTTTGCGGGGCCGCGGTGGCGGCCCGGTAGCGCGCGCCGGGGCGGGTGACGAGGTCGAGCGCCGCGCGCACGAACTGGTCGCTGGCGCCCGGATCGGCCAGCATGCCGTTGTCGCCGTGGCGAATCAGTTCGGCGGCGGCTGCCATGCGGTAGGCCACCACCGGCAGACCGCTGGCCAGTGCTTCGAGGGTCACGTTGCCGTAGGTTTCGGTCATGCTCGGAAACAGGAACAGATCGGCCGAGGCGTAATGGGCGGCGAGATCCTCGCCGTGGCGCATGCCGGCGAAGATGTGTTCGGGATGCTGCCGTTCCAGTTGCCGGCGCGACGGGCCGTCGCCGACCAGCAGCAGGCGCGCCGACGGGGCGTAACCACGAATTGCCGCGAAGGTGGCGAGCAGCAGCGGTAGATTCTTTTCCGGCGCCAGGCGGCCGACATGGGCCACCACCAGGTCGTTGTCGCCGACGTTCCACGTGGCTCGCAACGCTGCGCTGCGGCGCGCCGGGTTGAACTGCGCTGTATCGACGCCGCGAGCGACAACACGAATGCGTTGATAGCCCCGGCGCACCAGATCGATACCCAACTGGTGCGAAGGCACCAGTGTCAATCGGCTGCGGTTGTGCAGGCGGCGCAAGTGCGCGGCGACCAGTCCTTCCAGCCAGCCAAAGCCGTAATGGCGGCTATAGGCGTGGAAATTGGTGTGGAATTCTGAGACCACGGGGATGCCGAGTGCGCGCGCCGCTGCGATGGCCGAAGCGCCCAGCGGCCCCTCGGTGACCACCTGCACTACGTCCGGCCGGTCGGCGCGCCACTGGCGACGCAACAGTCGCGGCGCCGGCAGGCCGAACCTGAGCCCGGCGTACCCGGGAATCGGCAGGCCGCGCACCAGCGTGGTTGCATGCGGTGCTGAAGCGGTCGGCGCGTCTTCGCCCTTCTGGCGCGGGCGCGTCAGGCTGACGCGATGTCCGCGCGCAAGCAGGCCCTGCACCATGTGGCCCAAGGTCATGGCGACGCCATTGACTTCCGGCGCCCAGGTTTCCGTTACGACCGCGACGTGGAGAGGGGCGGTCATGTTGCGCTCAAGGCAGCAGCACCAGCGACCAGGTCGTCAGCACGTTGATCAGGGCGATCAGTACCGCCGCGCTGCCGATGTCCTTCGCGCGCTTGGAGAGGCGATGCCGATCCAGCGAGATTCGATCGATCGCGGCCTCGATGGCGGAGTTGAGCAGTTCAACGATCAGCACCAGCAGCACGCTGCCTATCATCAGTGCCTTACCGATGCCGGTGAGGGGCAACACCAGGGCAACGGGAATCATCACCGCCGCCAGCAGGCTCTCCTGGCGGAAGGCATCTTCGTTGAGGTAGGCGGCGTGGAGGCCGGACAGCGAATAGCTGAAGGCATTCCAGATGCGGCACAAGCCGGTCTGGCCCTTGAAGGGGCTTTCTTCGGCGATGGGATCGGTATTCATCGGCTGGCCGCCAGGGGCAGGGCGCAGTCGACGGCGACCGGTGCGCGCACCAACTCCCGGTAAAGCGCGGCCAGCCGGACACCCTGCGTCGCGGCATCCCACTCGCGGGCGAAGGCGATTGCTTCGTGCGCCATGGCGGCGAGCTTATCCGGCCGATCGATCAGCGTGACCAGCTGCGCGGCAAATGCGTCCGGCGTGTCGGCGGCGGCAACGGCGCCGCGTCGGGGGAGAATGATTTCGGCAGCGCCGAGTGCCGGAATGGCCAGCACCGGCAGGCCGATCGCCATGGCTTCAAGCAGCACCAGGCCCTGGGTTTCGGTCTGCGAGGCGAAGGTGAACACGTCGGCGGCGGCGTAGCAGTCGCGCAAGCCGCCGTCGCGCGGCAGGTAGCCGACGAAGCGGACGTGATCGTCAAGGCGCAGGGCGGCGGCCTGGCGGCGCAATGTCGGCAGGGCCGGGCCTTCGCCGGCAATCACCAGCATCAGGTCCGGTCGCTGCCGGCGCGCCAGCGCAATCATTTCGAGCAGGAATCCGATGTTCTTTTCAAAGGCGGCGCGACCGACGAAGAGGGCTACCTTTCGATCCGGCGCGATGCCCCAGGCCTGGCGAAAGCGCGCGCCGTCGCCGCGCACGAACTGGCTTTCCGGGAGGCCGGTGGGAATCACATGCAGCGGTGTGTCGACCCCATAGTCGCGCAAGGTGGCGGCCATCGGTTGCGACGGAACGACGACGGCATCGAGCGCGTTGCACTGATGCCGGGCCAGCCAGCGCGCGGCTGAGCGCAGCGCGCTTTTGGGCAGGAGCCGGATGTAGTGGAACAGGTATTCCTCGAAATGGGTGTGATAGGTGGCGACGCAGGGAATGCCGCGCGCGCGCGCCAGACGCAGGCCGGCGTAGTGCGCGGCGAAGGGCGTCTGGACATGGACCAGGTCAAAGTTATGCAAAGCGGTATCCCCTGGTGGGACGGCGCCGGCGAGACGGCGATCCAGGTCGGCGAGATGACTCCATTGCATCAGGCGATCTTCGGGGTCCAGCGGCACGGCGCGCGAAGGCAGTCGCAGGGTGCCGGCCGCCGCATCGGCGACGGTGTCCGTCCCCGCGTATTCGGGTGCCACTACCGTGACCCGGATGCCGAGGGCAGCGAGCGTGG
>JBIJDI010000176.1:0-5812 GCA_044344235.1 Sulfuritalea sp.
TTCTGTTCGTTGTTCATCGGTCAGTGTGATCGTGGCGGCTTGGTTCATCATTCGCACCAAAGAAAGAATGCAAATATGACATCAGCACCATTCAATAGTTCAATCTATTCGCAAGCACTACACTAGCCGGCAGATGCGGGATAATGATGCTCGTATGAATTCACCAGCCAGCCGCCGCCCCATTGGCCAGATCCTGATCACGCAAGGCGTGATCAGCGAGGATCAGCTCCGCATTGCGCTGCTGGAGCAGATGAAATCCAACCAGCCGGTGGGCAAGCTGCTGGTTTCCCTGGGTTTCGTATCCGAAGCGACGCTGCGCGACGCGCTCGGTGAATCCCTTGGTCAAAAAGCCGTCGATCTGGCCAATTCGATCATCGATGGAGAGGCGTTGCGTCTGGTGCCGCGCGAGCTGGCCAGGCGTCACATGTTCCTGGCGCTCAGCTACTCGCAGTCCGAGCAAAAGCTTCGGATCGCCATCGCCGATCCGAACGACATCGTCGCGCTCGACAAACTGCGCACGCTGATCCATCCGGAACTGGTGATCGAAACGCTGCTTGCCGGCGAATCTGAAATCGCCCATGCCATCGATCAGTACTACGGCCATGAACTCTCGATCGACGGCATCCTGCACGAAATCGAGACCGGCGAGATCGACTATCGCAGCCTGTCTGCGTCACTCGATGAATACAGTCAGCCGGTGGTTCGCCTAGTGGATGCACTGCTCACCGACGCGGTGAAACGTGACGCGTCCGACGTGCACTTCGAACCGGAAGCCAGTTTCCTGCGTATCCGTTATCGCATCGATGGAATCCTGCGCCAGATCCGCGCTTTGCACAAATCCTACTGGGCGGCAATGGCGGTGCGCATCAAGGTGATCAGCGGCATGAACATCGCTGAAACCCGGGCCCCGCAGGACGGCCGCATCTCGCTGAACATCAGCGGGCACGCCGTCGATTTCCGGGTGGCCTCGCAACCGACCATCCACGGCGAGAACATCGTCCTGCGTATTCTCGACCGGCAAAAAGGCATTGTGCCGCTGGACCGGCTGGGATTGGATGACCACCAGATGGGACTGATGAAGCTCATGGTGGCGCGCCCGGAAGGCATCATTCTGGTCACCGGCCCCACCGGCAGCGGCAAGACCACCACGCTCTACTCGGTGCTCAACCACATCAATGAAGAGGGCGTGAACATCATGACCCTCGAAGATCCGGTCGAGTATCCGATGGCCATGATCCGCCAGACCTCCGTGGCGGAATCCGCAAAACTCGATTTTGCCAACGGCATCCGCTCGATGATGCGCCAGGACCCGGACATCATCCTGGTCGGCGAAATCCGCGACGCCGATACCGCCGAAATGGCTTTCCGTGCGGCGATGACCGGCCATCAGGTGTATTCGACCCTGCACACGAACTCTGCGCTGGGCGCGGTACCGCGCCTGCTCGACATCGGCGTGCTGCCCGACATCATGGCCGGAAACATCATCGGCATTCTCGCCCAACGCCTGGTGCGCCGCCTGTGCACCCATTGCCGCAAGCCCTACCCTGCCGAGGCCCACGAGTGCAAGTTGATAGGGGTCGTCAGTGGTCAGCCGGCACCCATCCTGTATCGCGCCGCGGGCTGCGACCATTGTGAATACCAAGGTTATCGCGGCCGCATCGCCATCATGGAGATGCTGCGCATGGACAACGATCTCGACGATCTCATCAGCCGCCGCGCGCCACAGCGCGAAATTCGCAATCTCGCGATGGAGAAGGGCTTCCGCCCCCTGTCGGAAGACGGTTTGCGGCGGGTGCTCGACGGATCGACCTCGATCGAAGAAGTGGGTCGTGTCATCGACCTGACGGAGCGGATGTAGCCGCTTTGCGGCACCGCGCATCCCCGCACGCACTCGCGCACGCATCCCGACCATGGCCCTCTATGCCTACAAGGCAATGAACAGCAACGGCAGAACAGTCACAGGCCGACTGGAAGCCATCAATCCGATTGACCTCGAAATGCGCCTGAAGCGCATGGAACTTGACTTCATCAATGGCGACACGGTGAAGCAGGGCGGCCTGATGAACCGCGCCAAGATTACCCGTCAGGAACTGATCAACTTCTGTTTTCACCTGGAGCAACTGGCACGAGCAGGCGTGTCATTGATCGAAAGCCTCACCGACTTGCGCGACACCATCGACAACCCGCGCTTTCGCGAAATAATTGCCGGCATGGTGGAAAGCATCGAGGGCGGCAAGACACTCTCGCAGGCGCTCGCCGAACATCCGCAGACGTTCGACGAAGTGATGGTCAGCCTGATTCGTGCCGGCGAGGAGACCGGCGCCTTGCCGCAAGTGCTCAACAACCTGCTTGAATCACTCAAATGGCAGGACGAGCTCGCCGCCCACACCAAGAAGCTGATCATGTATCCCGCCTTCCTCGGCACTGTCGTGGTTGCCATCACGATGTTCATGATGGTCTACCTGGTACCGAAGATGGCCGGGTTCATCCGCAACATGGGACAGGAACTGCCGACACAAACCAAGATACTGATTGCCACGTCCGAGTTCTTTGTCGGGTACTGGTATGTCGTGATCGGCTTGCCACTCGTCCTTGCGGCCGTCACCGCCTTCCTGGTCAGCACCAGCAAGGCGGCACGCTACCGCTTTGACGATGTGAAGCTGCGCCTGCCGTACATTGGGGAGATCCTGCGCAAGATCATCCTGTCCCGCTTCGCTTCGGTGTTTGCCATGATGTACACTTCGGGCATCACGATTCTCGACTCGATCAAGGCCACCGAAGACGTGGTCGGCAACCTCGTCATCAAGGAAGGACTGGAAAAGGTTGGCGAATTGATTGCCGAAGGACAAAACGTCACAGCGGCCTTTCAGAATGCCGGTATGTTTCCGCCACTGGTGCTGCGAATGTTGCGAGTGGGCGAGAGCACCGGGGCTCTTGATACGGCGCTGGCCAATGTCAGTTATTTTTACAATCGCGATGTTCGCGAATCGATCGAGAAGGTACAGTCCATGATCGAACCAGTGATGACCGTGACAATCGGCCTGCTTCTGGGCTGGATCATGATGGCCGTGCTGGGTCCGATCTACGACATCATCACCAAGATGAAAACCTGATGGCCGCCAAGCGCATTCTTCTTCTCGACGGGCCCTTCCTCACGGCACACCACTGGAGTTCCGGCCGGATCAAGGTCGAAGGTGAGTTCAGTCATGAACCGGCGGGTCTGGAAGCGCTCGCCGCCTATCTGACGAAACATCGCTCCAGCCTGTTTTTTGTGCTGGCCGACATTGCCGAAGAAGGTTTCCAACTGGAAGACCTCCCCTATGTGCAGGGCGGGGATCGCGCGGCTCTACTGCAGCGGCGCCTCAGTCAGTACTACTACAACACGCCACTTTCGGCCGCAATCTCGCTGGGCCGCGCCAAGGACGGACGGCGCGACGAAAAGCTGCTGTTCGCCGCCCTCACCCGGATCGAAACATTCATGCCCTGGCTGGATACGCTGCGCGAAGCCGAAGCAATTCTTGCCGGTGTCTATTCGGTGCCACTGGTACTAGCAGGATGCCGCCCCGAACAATTGGGCGACAGCGGCCCGGTCCTGTTCGTCAGTCTGACCCGCGGCGGGGTGCGGCAGACGTTCTTCGATCGGGGAAAACTGCATTTTTCGCGGCTGTCGCAACTTGCCACCCACAGCCTCGATGAAATCGGCCGCACCTGCGCCGCCGATTCCGCCAAGATATTCCAGTACCTTGTCGCGCAGCGCCAGATCCCGCGCGGCGTCGCCCTGCGCGCAGTGATCCTCGCGCACCCCGGGCAAGTGTCGGCATTGCAGGAGCTCTGCCGCAGCACCAATGAACTTCATTTCGAATTCATCGACCTTACGGCCACTGCACGCCAGTTGGGGCTCAAGGACACCCCGCTCGACAGCAACGCTGACAGTCTGTTCATCCACTGCCTGGCGACCAAGACGCCCGCCCAGCAGTTCGCGCCAGCAATCGACAGGCGGCTCCACCAGCTCTGGCAGATCCGCTTCGCGCTGACCAGCGCAGCGTGGATCGTGCTGTCCGCCTGTCTGTTGTTTGCCGGCAAGACCGCCCTCAATCTCTATGAGCTTCACGACACCATAGACGCCACCAAGGCCCTTACCGCCGCCGACACCCAGCGCTACCGGAGCCTGCTTGAGGGACTGCCCAAGATCAGCATCACCCCTGACAACCTGCGTGCCGTGATGGGGCGCCTGGAGGCCGTGCAGAAGAACACGCCTGCTATGGATCCGATGTTGTTGCACCTGAGCCTCGCACTCAACGATATCCCCAAAATCGAACTTACCCGCCTGACCTGGAAGGCGGGCGATCGCCCCGATGCCGGCCAGAAGGGTTCCGGGGCTGCGAAGCCGGCGGCTGGCGTCGCCCTGCCGGGAGCCGCCGCCGCAAACGGGAACTTGACCGTGATTGAAATCCAGGCCCAGCTTCCCCTCGGCCTGGTCACCGATCAGCGGGCCCAGCTCGAGCTGATTGAAAGTTTCGCCGCCCGGCTTCGCGATCCCCAAACCGATGTCCGGGTACTCAGTCGGCCCTTCGACATCGAGTCCGACAAGCCGCTCAAGAGCACCGGCGACAGAAGCGACGCGCAGCTTGCGGATGTGCCGAAGTTCTCCTTGCGCATGGCACGCCGATTATGAGAAGTGCGGCGAGAGAAGCGGTGAAAGATCCGGTGACGAATAGGGTGAATGCAGCATGAAGCTGGACGCCAAAGACTTCAGGCGCCTGCAATGGGCGATCGCCTTCCTGGTCATCATGGCCTTGGTGGGAGGCGGCTCCTTGTGGACCACCCAGCAGCTGAAAAAGAGCAGCGACAAGGCTTTTCAGGAAGCTACGGCAGCGCGCCGGGACATGCAAACCAAGCTGGCGCGGGCGAGCGAGGAACAACAGGAACTACGCGACAAGATTTCGCGCTTCCAGGCGCTCAAGGACCATGGCTACATCGGTCCGGAACAACGCCTGGACTGGATAGAAGCCGTCGCCCGCATCAAGGCCGCGCGCCGCATCATCAAACTGGATTACGAGTTCTCGCCGCAGCGACTTGCGGATTCGAGCCTGCTGCCGGGAGGCGCCTCGGCCGGCGGCTTCGAGGTCATGTCGAGCCAGATGCAGCTGCAGCTCCAACTCCTGCACGAAGGCGAACTGCTGGCGTTTCTTGCCGATCTGCGCGAGAGCGTCCAGGCACTGGTCAAAGTTCGCTCCTGCGCCATCGAACGTGTTGCATCGGGCAACACCGGTCGCGGCAACATTGCCCAGCTCAAGGCCGACTGCACCCTCGAATGGATTACGCTGAGGGAAGCCAAATGAGACTCTCCATCAGGATCGCGTCGGCGGGTTTGGCCAATCTTGTCGGCCTCGCCCTGCTCGCTCCCGCTTACGCGGCAGACGCCCCGGAACTTGGCCGGCTGTTCTTCACACCCGAGAGGCGCGTAACGCTGGAACGCCAGCGCACCTTCAATGTGCAGGAAGCGCAATCCCTGCAGGGCACCACCATGACTCTCGACGGGGTCGTCTATCGATCCGGCGGCAAGGCGACCGTATGGGTCAACCGCCAAGCGCAAAACGAGAATGAAGCGTCGCGCACCGGCGTCAATGCCGTGGTATCGGCCAAGTCGCCGGGAAGCGCGCTCCTTGCACCCGGCGAGGAGGCGCCAGCACGACTCAAGGTGGGCGAAGCCGTGAACCGGGCCACCGGCGAGCGCAACTCGCGACTGGGCGGGGGCAGCGTCGTAACGCCGGGCGACCGCAACAAGTCACGCTAACGCGGGCAGAAGACC
>JBIJDI010000177.1:0-5797 GCA_044344235.1 Sulfuritalea sp.
GATCGCCGGAGCGGAAAGCCCCTTCCAGCCCTTCTCCAGCACGAAACCGCGAATCTGGCCGCCGTCGTCCTTGGCCCAGACGACGAACACATCGGCAATCGGGCTGTTGGTGATCCACATCTTCGAACCCGAGATGCTGTAACCGCCATCGACGGCGCGCGCGCGAGTGATCATGCTGCCGGGGTCCGATCCGTGATTCGGTTCGGTCAGGCCGAAGCAGCCGATCAGTTCGCCGGTCGCCAGCTTGGGCAGGTACTTGCGCTTGGTGGCCTCGTTGCCGAACTCGTAGATCGGCACCATGACCAGCGAGCTTTGCACGCTCATCATCGAGCGGTAGCCAGAATCGACGCGTTCGACTTCACGCGCGGCCAGGCCGTAGCAGACGTAGTTCATGCCAGCGCCGCCGTATTCCTCGGGAATGGTGGTGCCGAGCAGGCCGAGTTCACCCATTTCGCGGAAAATCGCCGGATCGGTCTTTTCGTGGCGGAAGGCTTCGAGCACGCGCGGCGCGAGCTTGTCCTGCGAATACGCTGCCGCCGTATCGCGCACCATGCGCTCTTCGTCCGTCAGTTGCTGATCCATCAGCAAGGGATCTTCCCAGTTGAATCTCGGTTGGCTGCTCATCAAAACTCCAGTGTCAATGTATCGTCATGCCGCCGTCGGCGGCCAGAATCTGTCCTGTTACGTAAGCCGATGCGTCGGACGCAAAAAACACGAATACCGGCGCAATCTCCTCGGGTTCGGCCCAGCGACCCAGAGGAATGCGGTCCAGATATTTCTCCTTGAAGCGATCATCGGTACGAATAACTTCGGTCATGGGCGTCGCCGCGCCGGGCGCAATGGCATTGGCCGTGATGTTGTAGCGCGCCAATTCTTTCGCCGTACTTTTGGTCATGCCCAGTATCCCGGCCTTCGCGGCGCTGTAGTTTATCTGACCAATCGTGCCGAGCACGCCCGCCGCCGATGTGACGTAGATGATGCGGCCGTACTTGCGCTCTATCATGCCGCCGACCACCGCCTGCAGGCAGTTGAAAGCGCCGGTCAGATGGACGCCGATGACCTGGTTCCACTGCTCGATGCTCATCTTGTTGAGCATCGCCGTGCGGGTGATGCCGGCATTGTTCACCAGGATGTCGATGCGCCCCCAGGCCGCATTTACCGTGGCCGCAGCCGCCTCGACCTGCTCGCGGTTGGCCACGTCGCAGGCGATGCCGATCGCCGTGCCGCCAGCGCCGACTATTTCGGCGGCGATCTTCGCCGCCGCCTCGCCATTCATGTCGATCACCGCGACCTTGGCGCCCTCGCGGGCGTAGGCCTGCGCCACCGACGCACCGATGCCCTGGCCGGCACCGGTGACGAAGGCTACTTTGCCGTCGAGTTGCACGCGATCAGCCCTTCGGCTTGGCCATCACCTGCTCGGCGAACTTGTCGTCGAACAGCGCGCCTTCGGCCACCAACTGGCGGAACTTGATGAAGTCGATGACATCCTTGCCGGTCGGCTTCTTCGCGTCGAAGGCATTGAAGCCGAGCCAGGCTTCGTGGTTCATGTTGGCGGCGAGCCAATGGCGATTCGGCAGCTTCATCTGGTCCCAGAAGAACTTCTTCTTTCCGCGGATGCCGTCGATGGAATTGATCAGGCAATTGGGGAACAGGTTGGCGAACTTCCACACCAGGCGATTGACTTCTGCGTCGAGCAGTTCGAAATCGGTGGTGCACTCGGCGATCAGCGCCTTGGCGGCGGCGATTTTGTCGGCAGCCACGGCTTCGCCATAGACGATCTCGCCGTCATCGACGAAGGTGTCGGTGCGCACCAGCGGATTGCGAACCCATTGGCCATCCTTCTTCAGCACCGGCACCGCCTTGGTGACGAGGCCCTTGGACTTCATCTTGTAGGCGCTCCAGGTCTCGCAGGAGATGCAGTTGTACATTGCATCTTCCATCGACAGGAACCAGGGCAGGAAATCGGTCGAGCCGCCGACCGGCGCCGAGCCGTGCTTGGGACCGGCCTGGCCGAACACCGCCATGTCGGAAGTCACCGTGATGTCGGTGGCCATGCCGATTTCCTGACCGCCGGCGACGCGCATGCCATTGACGCGACAGATCACCGGCTTCTTGCAGTTGAGGATGCCATCGACCATGGCGTTGAACAGGTCCATGTACTCGCCGTACTCGTTGGGACGCTTGGAGTAGTAGGAGGCGTACTCGGCGGTGTTGCCGCCGGTACAGAAGGCCTTGTCGCCGACCGCGGTGAATACCACGGCGACGATCTTGCGATCGCTCGATGCGCGCTGCATGCCGGCGATGACGCCCTTGACCATGTCGGTAGTGTAGGAGTTGTACTGGGTCGGGTTATTCAGCCAGATCCATGCCGAGTACAGGCCCGCGACGGCGGCGCCCTTGTCGTCCAGTACCGGACGCTCTTCGTAGATCACCGTCGGCGCATCGGCGGCCGATGCAGTGCCGAAGTGGCTGTTGTCGATGAGTTGGTGGTCCTTGAGGTCGTTTTCCCTGCGTAGCCATTCCAGTGCCATATTGTTTCTCCTCTATGAATTCGTAAGTGTGCCGCTATCAGAAATCGGGGGTCAGGATTACGCGCCGCTTGAGCTTGCCGTGATGTGCCTCGTCGAACACCTGCTCGATCTGGCTCATGGGCCGCGTCTCGACGAAGGGTCCGAGCGTAATCCGTCCATCGACGCACATGTCGAGCACCTTTGAATAGTGCTCGGGCAGGCAGCCCCAGGTACCGATGAGTTCGGCATCGAAGGCCATCAGCCTGGACAGCATGTAGGACGTCTCGTCGGTGCCATAGCCAACCACCATCAGCAGCCCGGTGAAGGACAGCAGTGCCAGCGCCAGTTCCTGGCCGGGCTTGGTGCCGGTGACTTCAAATATCTTCCAGCCGTAGTTCGACGGAATGCCCTTTTCCTTGCAGTAGGCTTTGAAGGCTTCCTTCACTTCCTTCGGACTCTTTCCCTTCGGATTGATCGTGAAGTCGGCGCCGTAGCCTTTCATGAATTCCAGCTTTTCTTCATTGATGTCGATACCAATGACTGTGCTGGCGCCCATGCCCTTCGCCACTTGGGTCATGAAACTGCCGACGCCACCCGCCGCGCCGATGATGATGACGCGATCGCCTGACTGCAAACGGGCGCGCAAGCCCGCCTGGTAGGGCGTGGTCACCGCATCGGCAATCACCGACAGATGTTCGAGAGGAATGTCGCCGCGATTTCCGACCACGCACAGATCCTCTGCCGGCACCGGAATGTGGCTGGAAAAGCCGCCGTAGATGCCCATCGAATTGCCCGGCATCTTCTGGGCGAGGCAACGGTTGCCGCGTCCCGATTTGCACAGCTCACACTTGTTGCATGGCAGTACCGCCGGGATGATGACTTCCTTGCCGAGCACGCGGGCATCGCCCGCCACGACGACGCCGGATATCTCGTGACCGAGCGACAAGGGAGGCGGCTGTTCGGTGCGCACGCCCATATAGAAGTAGGACAAATCGGTGTGGCAAACGCCGCAACCGCGGACCTCGACCAGGGCCTCGCCCGCCTTCAGCTCGGGCACGGGGATTTCAGTCCGCGTCAGCGTGCCCGGTACCGTCATCTGCCATGTCTGTATGCTCTTTGGAACCATTGCTTCGTCTCCTGGTTGCTTCGTTAGTCGCTGGCTTACTTGTTTTTCCAGACCGGCTTGCGCTTCTCGATGAACGAGTTCAAGCCTTCCTTGGCATCCTCGGTGGCCATCAGGTCCTTGAGGTAATGCTGTTCGATATGAAACAGGGCCTCGTAGAACGGACGCGTTGCCGCCTCCTTGACCGCCTTCTTGGTGTGGATCAGCGCCACGCGCGAAAGCGAGGTGAACTGTTCGAGGAACTTCGCCGTGTCCGCGGCAAACGTCTCTTTCGGAAATACCCGGTTCACCAGGCCGATACGGTGGGCTTCCTGCGCGTCGACGATGCCGCCACCGAGCAGCAGCTCCATCACCTTGGTCATCGGGATCTGGCGCGGCAGCAGAATCGCCGCGATGGGCGGAAACACGCCCAGCTTGATTTCCGGCTGGCCGAGCTTGGCCGTCTCCGAGGCAACCACCATGTCGCAGGCGATCGCCAATTCGCAGCCGCCGCCCAGCGCCGCGCCGTTGACGGCGGCCACGGTGGGTATCGACACCTGCATCAGACGCTTCAGTATGCCGTGGAACACTTCGATCATCTTCACCACCTTGTCGGGGGTGTGATCGACCACGTCGACTCCGGACGAGAAGGTCTTGTCGCCGTTGCCGGCGATGACCAGGACCTTGGCGGTGGTGTTTTCCATCGCCATGTCCAGCGCGATGTTCATCTCCTCCATGGTGGCGATGTCCAGTACGTTGTAGGGCGGCCGGTTGATGGCGAGGCGCAGCGTTTCGCCGTTGTCCTCGTAGGAGATGAATTTGAAATCTGCCATGACTGTCCTTTAGAAAAGATCGTCCATTTCGTCGGCGCCGACACCCGGCGGCATGCCGCCGTACTGTTGCATGTAGGCCTGCACCAACTGGTTCTCGCGCTGGCTGAAGAAGGGTGCATCCTCGAAGACAAAGAACTTGGCGATGTCCGCCTTGTCGAGCATGGCTTCGAGGCCTTCGCGCAGGTTCTCGACGCCCTTGATGACCAGCACCTTCTTGTCCGCATCGAGCAATTGGTAGACACCGGATTCGATCTGCACACCGGCCACATTTTCAGCCGTCAGCTCCAGCCAGGCTTCGGGCGGCAGGACCATGTCCTCGATCTTGGCCGCAAGATTGCATTTCAGGCAACGCAAGGCTTCGGCGCGCGCCGTCGCCTCATCGAAACCGAGTTCGACTTCATCCCAGTTGTCTCGCTTGGCGGGATCGATAAACACCGGATGCAGGCGCTTCCGCGTATTGAAGCCCTCCTCGCGGCCGATATGCGGATCGGTATCCCAATCCGGCAGCAGCGTTTCCTCGATGTTGCCGTCGCCGCCGAGGAAGGCATCCATCGCCGCGGCGGCCTTACGGCCTTGCGCCACGGACTCGATCAGCGTCGAGGGACCGAGCACGCAATCGCCGCCGGCATAGACGCCAGGCCGGCTGGTGAGCATGTTGTCCGCGCGCACCTGAACCCGGTTGTTCTTTGCCAGCTGTACACCGTATCCGGCAATTTCCTCGGGGCGCTGGCCGATGGCGGAGATGACCAGGTCGACGTCCTCGGTGAATTCGCTGCCGGCGATTTCCATCGGACGGCGACGACCCGACGCATCCGGCTCGCCCAGCTCCATCTTGACGTAGGTAATCTTCAGCCGCGAACTGCCGCTGTCGTTGAGTTCGATTTTCTTCGGCGCCAGCAGGAAGCGCAGGTTCACCTGTTCTTCGACGCAGCCCTGCACTTCATCGTCGCGGGCAGGCATTTCCTCCTGGGTGCGGCGATACACCATGTCGACGACTTCCGCGCCGAGACGTCGCGCCGAACGCGCGTTGTCGGTCGCCACGTTGCCGCCGCCGATCACCGCGACGCGCTTGCCGATGGAAATCGCCGTACCACCAGCGCCGACCTTTCCCATCGTTGCCGCACGCAGGAAGGTCGGGCTGTCGATCACGTTGGGCAGGTTGTCGCCGGGGATGCCGAGCGGATCACCGTTCTGCGCGCCGATGGCGAGGAAGGTCGCGTCGAAGCCTTGTGCCTTCAGGTCGTCGACATTCTCGATGCGCGTATTGAAGCGGAATTCCACACCCAGCTTTTCCACCTCGCCCACTTCCTGGTCGATCACGGCCAGCGGCACGCGATACGACGGAATGCCAT
>JBIJDI010000008.1:0-18858 GCA_044344235.1 Sulfuritalea sp.
CCGGGCTTCCTGCACGATGCCTGCGGTGCGTTTCCCGGGCACATCATCGTCGGGCTGGATGCCAAGGACGGCAAGGTGGCTGTCGATGGCTGGTCCAAGATGACCGGCCACGACGTCGTCGATCTGGCAAAAAAGTTCGAGGACTATGGCGTCGAGGCGGTTATCTATACGGACATCGGGCGCGACGGCATGCTCTCCGGCGTGAACATCGAGGCTACGGTGAAACTGGCGCAGGCCTTGCGCATCCCGGTGATCGCCAGCGGCGGCATCGCCAGCATGAAGGATGTCAAGGCGCTCTGTGCTGTGCAGGGCGAGGGCATCACCGGTGCCATCACCGGCCGCGCGATCTACGAAGGCACCTTGAATTTCACCAAGGCGCAGGCCGAAGCGGACAAGCTTTCCGGCCGGTAATGCTCGCCAAACGCATCATTCCCTGCCTTGACGTGAACGCCGGTCGCGTGGTCAAGGGCGTCAATTTTGTCGAACTGCGCGATGCCGGCGATCCGGTGGAGATCGCGCGTCGCTACGACGAGCAGGGCGCCGACGAGATTACCTTTCTCGACATCACGGCCAGCTCCGATGATCGTGACATCATCCTGCACATCGTCGAGGCGGTCGCTTCACAGGTGTTCATTCCCCTGACGGTAGGCGGTGGCGTGCGCCAGGTAGAGGACGTGCGCCGGCTGCTCAATGCCGGTGCCGACAAGGTCAGCATGAATACCGCGGCGGTGAACAACCCGCAACTGGTCGCCGATGCATCAGCCAAGGTTGGATCGCAGTGCATCGTGGTCGCCGTCGATGCCAAGCAGACCGCACCCGGTCGGTGGGAGGTGTTTACCCACGGGGGGCGCAAGAACACGGGACTGGATGCCATCGAGTGGGCGCGCAAGGTCGAAAGCCTGGGTGCCGGCGAGATTCTGCTCACCAGCATGGATCGCGATGGCACCAAGGCCGGGTTTGACCTGCCGCTTACCCGTGCCGTCGCTGACGCCGTGGGCATCCCGGTGATTGCCAGCGGTGGCGTCGGCACGCTGCAGCATCTGGCGGATGGTGTCACCGAAGGCCGCGCCGATGCGGTGTTGGCGGCGAGCATCTTTCATTACGGTGAATACACGGTGCGTCAGGCCAAGGAATTCATGCGCAGCCGCGGCATCGAGGTGCGACTGTGAGCGCCCCGGCAAGCAGCCAATGGCTGGACGAGGTGCTTTGGGACGCGCAGGGCCTCGTTCCTGCAATCGCGCAGGATGCGCAGACGGGCGAAGTGCTGATGTTCGCCTGGATGAATCGCGAGGCGCTGGAACTGACTGCCGAATCAGGCAACGCGGTGTATTGGTCGCGTTCGCGCGGTCGCTTGTGGCGCAAGGGCGAAGAATCCGGCCACACGCAGAAGGTGCTGGAGTTGCGCCTCGATTGCGACAAGGATGTGGTGCTGCTGAAGATTGAACAGAGCGGCGGAATCGCCTGCCACACAGGCAGGCGCAGTTGTTTTTTCAACCGGCTTGAAACCTCGGGCTGGCAGGATGTAGAGCCGGTCCTCAAGGACCCGAAGGAGATATACAAGTGATTGATCTCGAAATCATGCACCGTGTTCAAGCCACGCTGCTCGAACGCAAGGGCGCCGCACCCGATTCGTCTTACGTCGCCAGCCTTTATGCCAAGGGCACCGATGCGATTTGCAAGAAGGTTGCGGAGGAAGCAGCAGAAACCATCATGGCCGCCAAGGACGGTGATCGCCTGCATTTGGTACGCGAAGTCACCGACCTCTGGTTTCACAGCATGATCCTGCTGACCCAGTTTGGTATCGGCGTAGACGACGTGCTGGTCGAATTTCGCCGCCGGGAAGGCATTTCCGGTATTGACGAGAAGAAAAGCCGGAGCCCGGAAGCATGAGCAACTGCGTTTTCTGCAAGATCGCACGCGGTGAAATCCCATCGAAAAAGATCTACGAGGATGAAGAAATCTTTGCCTTTCACGACATCAACCCGATCGCACCCGTGCATTTCATGATTGTGCCGAAGCTGCACATTGCGTCGCTGATGGAGGCCGACATGAGCCACCAGATGTTGCTGGGACGGATTCTTGCCAAGGCGAATGATCTGGCCGTGAGCCAGGGGCTCAATGAGGGCTTTCGCACCATCATCAATACCGGGCGGATAGGACATCAGGAGGTGTATCATCTCCACGTTCATATCCTGGGCGGCCCCGAGCCCCTGGGGTCCATGCTTAAACGCAAGGCGCCTTGAAAACTCACTGAGCGCGAGGAGAAGAAAATGGGATCTTTCAGCATCTGGCACTGGCTGATTGTGCTGGTGATTGTCATGCTGGTGTTCGGCACCAAGAAGCTGCGCAACATGGGGTCAGACCTCGGCGGCGCGGTAAAGGGTTTCAAGGACGGCATGAAAGAGGCCTCGTCGGACAAGCCCGCGGAAAAGTCAGTCGAGCCGCAGCAGGTGACCGGCCAGACCATCGACGTCGAGGCGCGCCGGGAACAGACCAAGTCCTGATTCCGGCGGAGAGCGGCCTTTGCACTTTTGCCGCAGCGATTTCTCCGGCCTTCCCTGACACATCCCCTATCCTGACGAACTCATGTTCGACGTAAGCCTTTCCGAGATGATGGTGATCGCCGTAGTGGCGTTGGTTGTCATCGGCCCGGAGCGCTTGCCAAAAGTGGCGCGTACCGCGGGCCTTCTGCTGGGCCGTCTGCAGCGCTATGTCGGCGATGTCAAGGCGGACATCAATCGCGAGATTCAGCTTGATGAGTTGAAACAACTCCAGCAGCAGGTTACCGATCAGGTGACAAACCTGGAGGCATCCGTGACCCATGAAATGCGCGAGGTCGAATCCTCGGTGAATATGGCGATAGAACCGTTGGCCGCAGAGGCCGTCGCAACCGATCCGGCGACGTCCACGGAGTTGCCGGTGACAGTCTTCAATGAGGACGGGACAGTGGCGACGTCGGCTCTTGATACAGTTCCGGTTGGTGTGCAGGCCACGACAAATCTGGTTGCGCCCGAAACCGCAGCCGCCGAGCTACAGAAGTCCTGATGGCTGAAGAACAGGAAACATTTCTCTCCCATCTGGTCGAGCTTCGTGACCGCCTGATCCGTGTCCTTGTCGCTGTCGGCATCGCGTTCATGCCGCTGGCCTTCTATGCCCGCGAGTTGTATTCAGTGCTCGCCGCGCCTTTGCTGGCGACCCTTCCGGCCGGCGGCCAGATGATCGCCACCGACGTGGTCGGCGTGTTTCTGGTGCCCATGAAAGTGGCGCTGATGACCGCATTTCTGGTTGTCCTGCCTTATGTGCTGTACCAGGTCTGGGCCTTTGTCGCACCCGGGCTGTATGCCCACGAGAAAAAGCTCGCCGTTCCGCTGCTGATTGCCTCGGTGCTGTTGTTTTTCATCGGCATGGCCTTCGCCTATTTCGCTTTCTTCCCGATGGTGTTCGGCTTCATGTCCAAGTTCGCACCCGAGGGCGTGGCCTGGATGACGGATATCGAGAAGTACTTCTCCTTCGTGCTCACCATGTTCATGGCTTTCGGGATTACCTTCGAGGTGCCGATAATCGTCATCGTCCTGGTCAAGATCGGGGTGGTCGATGTGGCCAAGTTGCGCGAATGGCGCCCGTATGTGATCGTCGGTGCTTTTGTGGCCGGCGCGGTGTTCACGCCGCCCGACGTGATTTCGCAATTCATGCTGGCGATGCCGATGTGGCTGCTCTATGAACTCGGTATTGTGCTGGCCAGCGTCATCGTCCGCCCCACACCGGAGCCGGTCGGCGTGTCGGACTATCGGCCTCCCTCCGACGCGGAAATGAATCAGGAACTTGATCGCGCAGAACAAGCTTCGCGCGACAGCAAGCCCTAGGCGCACACCGTGGCCAGGCAGGTTCCTGCGCGACTTTCCAGTGATGCCGAGGTGCGCAGCCTCGCGGCATCCTCCCTGGTCAAATTGTTCGACAGTTTGTACGAAGGCGCGGTGGTCATTGACCATGCCGGCCGCATTACATGGATCAACGACAAGTACAAGGCGCTGATCGGCTGGAACGGAGCCGAGGCGATCGAAGGCCGCGCCATTGAAGAGGTGCTGCCGAACAGCCGTCTGCGCCAAGTGGTGGAGACCGGTCAGGCCGATCTGCTCGATGTCCTGACCATCGGCGGGCGACAGATGGTGGTGTCGCGGATTCCCTTGCACGGTGAGGCCGGTAACGTGATCGGTGCGCTGGGTGTGATTCTGTACGATCGCTTGCAGGCCCTGAAGCCGATCGTCTCCAAGTTCCAGCAGATGCAGACGGATCTCGCCAGCGTGCGCAAGCAACTGGCGGAAGGCCGTCAGGCCAAATACCGCTTCAGCCAGTTTGTCGGCGCCAGCCGGCCGGCGGTGGAAACCAAGGAGCAGGCGCGTCGTGCGGCAGAGCGGGAAGGCACTGTCCTTCTGCTGGGCGAAACCGGAACCGGCAAGGAACTGCTGGCGCACGCCATTCATGCCGGTAGTCGCCGCGCCGAGGGGCCACTGGTCAGCCTCAACGCGGCGGCGATTCCCGAAGCCTTGCTGGAGGCGGAGTTGTTCGGTGTCGAGCCCGGTGCCTTTACCGGTGCGGGAAGCAAGTCGCGCACGGGCAAGTTCCAGTTGGCCGACGGCGGTACGCTGTTTCTCGACGAGGTCGGCGACATGCCGCTGGGTTTGCAGCCCAAGCTGTTGCGGGTACTGCAGGAAGGCGAGGTCGAGCCGCTGGGCGGCAATCAGCTGCGCCCGGTCAATGTTCGGGTGATCGCGGCGACCAGTCGTGACTTGAAGACGATGATGGAGGCGGGCAGCTTCCGTGCCGATCTTTACTATCGACTCAATGTGTTGCCGATTCGCCTGCCGCCGCTGCGGGAGCGGCGCGAGGATATCCCGGTGCTGTGCGAAACGCTGCTGGAACAGATCGCCGAGCAGGGAGGCGAAGCATCCCGCGCGCTGACCGCGGATGGTGTGGCGCGGCTCGCGGCCTATGACTGGCCGGGCAACGTGCGCGAGTTGCGTAATGTGCTGGAGCAGGCGGTGGCGCAGTCGGACAACCGCCGTCTCGCCAGCGCCGACTTTCCCATGTTGCCGGAGACCGTAGTGATTCTGCCGTTAGTACCGGATGCCTTGACGATTTCCGGCGCGGCCCGGGCACGTCCGCTGCGCGAGGCGGTCGCGGTGGCCGAGCGGATCGAGATTCTGCGGGCACTGGAGGAAACCGGATGGGTCAAGCTGCATGCCGCCAAGCTACTGGGCATCAGCCGCGCCCAGCTTTATGAAAAACTCGCCATACTTGGCATTGTGTCTGAGGAAGCAGGCAGCTGAGATCCTGTCCGTTTTTCAAGACTATTTAAATATCAAGTTATTACAATGAGTTATGTGTATTTATCATGATGACTGTCCGGATTAGCGGACAAATTATGATCCGGATTTCCGGCCCAAAGGTGGGCTGACTCACGAGTTTCACTGCATTTCCATGGCATGGCACATCTCCTGCATAGGAAATCCCGAACCCGCTCGCGCGGGAAATCATTCCCTATACGGAGGACCAGACATGAAACTCAAGGCCTTGGCATTTGCAACCCTGACGGCTGCCGCCGTCACGCTGACCGCCCCGGTCAGCGCGCAGGAACTCAAGATTGCTCTTATCGCCGGCAAGACCGGCGCCCTCGAAGCCTATGCCAAGGAAACCGAAATGGGTTTCATGATGGGTCTGGAGTATCTGACCAAGGGCACCATGACCCTCAACGGGCGCAAGATCAGGGTCATCGTCAAGGACGATCAGGGCAAGCCGGATCTCGCCAAGGCCGCCTTGGCGGAGGCCTACGGCGATGACAAGGTCGATATTGCCGTCGGGACCACCTCATCCGGCGCGGCGCTGGCGATGCTGCCGGTGGCCGAAGAGTACAAGAAGGTGCTGATTGTCGAGCCGGCGGTAGCCGATGCGATTACGGGCGACAAGTGGAATCGCTATATTTTCCGCACCGGTCGCAACTCCACCCAGGACGGCCTGGCCGCAGCGGCCACCTTGATGAGCGAGGTCAATGTCGCTTTCCTGGCGCAGGATTACGCCTTCGGCCGCGATGGCATCAAGGCCTTCAAGGATTCGCTGGCGGCGGTCAAGAGCAAGGCCAAGGTGGTGCATGAGGAATACGCACCGCAAACCGCGACCGACTTCACTGCCTCGGCGCAGCGAATTTTCGATGCGCTGAAGGACAAGCCGGGCCGCAAGATCCTTTCCATCTATTGGGCCGGCCCGAACCCGCTTACCAAGATCGCCGACATGAAGCCCGAGCGCTATGGCATAGAACTCAGCGCCGGTGGCAACATCCTTCCGGTGATGAAGGGCTGGAAGAATCTGGTCGGCATGGAAGGCAGCATCTATTACTACTACGCTTTCCCGAAGAATGCGATGAACGACTGGCTGGTCGCCGAGAACCAGAAGCGTCTCAAGCAGCCGCCGGATTTCTTCACCGCAGGTGGCTTCGCAGCCGCGAGCGCGGTGGTGACGGCACTGACCAAGGCCGGCTCAAGCGATACGGAGAAACTGATCGCCACCATGGAAGGCATGGATTTCGACACGCCCAAGGGCAAGATGACGTTCCGCAAGGAAGACCATCAGGCAATGCAGACCATGTACCACTTCCGCATCAAGAAGGCCCAGGCCAGCGAATGGGATCTGCTGGAACTGGTGCGCGAGTTCCCGGCCTCCGAACTGCCGGTGCCGGTCAAGAACAAGCGCTGAAGAGTCTTCGCAGAGCCGGCATTGGTCCGGTTCAGCGATCCCTCATTTCATGAACAAAGAACATCCCGTTCTGTCGACGCACGGCCTCAGCATCCGTTTTGGCGGTCATGTCGCCGTCAATAACGTGAGCTGCGAGTTCCGTCCCGGCACGCTGACCGCGATCGTCGGGCCCAACGGTGCCGGAAAAACCACGTACTTCAACTTGATTTCGGGGCAGTTGCCACCCACCTCGGGCACGGTGCGCCTGTACGGGGAAGACATCACCCGGCTCGGCGCGCCGCAACGCACCAAGCGTGGCATCGGGCGTGCGTTTCAGCTGACCAATCTGTTTCCCAATTTGACCGTACTGGAGAACGTTCGTCTGGCGGTGCAAAGCCACGCCGGACTGGGGCTCAACATGATTTCAATGTGGGCCGGCCATGTCGAACTGATCGAGAAGGCCGAGAATTTCCTCCATATCGCGGCACTGGCCGAACGCCGCCACGAACTGGCCTCCTCCCTCTCGCACGGCGACAAGCGCAAGCTCGAAATAGCGATCCTGCTGGCGCTCGAACCGGACATCTTCATGTTCGACGAGCCGACTGCGGGCATGAGCGTGGACGAAGTGCCGGTGGTGCTCGATCTGATTCACCACATCAAGGCGCAGGGCGACAAGACCATCCTGCTGGTGGAGCACAAGATGGACGTGGTGCGTTCGCTGGCCGATCGCATCATCGTGCTGCACAACGGCTACCTGGTGGCCGACGGCGATCCGGCCGAGGTGATGGCCTCGCCCATCGTGCAGGAAGCCTATCTGGGGACGGGGATGGCGGATCATGTCTGAGGTTCTGCTTGAACTGGCTGGAGTGCATACTCACATCGGCCAGTACCACATCCTGCAGGGCGTCGATCTCGTGGTGCCGAAGGGCGGCATCACCGTGCTGCTGGGCCGCAACGGCGCCGGCAAGACCACTACGCTGCGTACCATCATGGGTCTGTGGCATGCGTCGCACGGCACGGTCCGCTTCGAGGGCGGCGACATAACGCAAAGCCCGACACCCGACATCGCCTGCTCTGGCATCGCCTATGTGCCGGAGACCATGAGCATCTTCTCCGACCTGACGGTGCGCGAGAATCTGTTTCTGGCTGCGCGCAATGTGAAGAAGGCGGATCAGATGGACGAAGCCAGGCTGGAATGGATTTTCGGTTTCTTTGGCGCTCTGAAGAAATTCTGGAACCAGCCGGCGGGCACCCTGTCCGGCGGGCAGAAGCAGATGGTCGCAATCGCCCGTGCCATCGTCGAGCCGCGCAAGCTGCTGCTGATCGACGAGCCGACCAAGGGTCTGGCACCGGCCATCATCCAGGGCATGATCGCGGCATTTCGCGAACTCAAGCAGACCGAAACCATCCTGCTGGTCGAGCAGAACTTCAGTTTCGTTAGCGCGCTGGGCGACTCGGTGGCGGTGATGGATGGCGGACGCATCGTGCATTCGGGTTCGATGGCCGATCTGACCGAGGACAAGGACTTGCAGCACAAGCTGCTGGGGCTGTCGCTGGATACCCACCAATAGGATCGGAACATGACGACGATATCCCACACTGCGCCACCGGATTCCGCCTTGCCCAAAGTACGCGTGGACATGCTGCCGCTGCTGCTGGTGCCCGTGCTGGCGCTGCTGATGCTGCCGCTGGTGGGCAGTTTCCCGACCTGGGTGACGCTGACCGTGGCCGGGCTGGCGATGGGCATGATGGTGTTCATGATGGCCAGCGGGCTAACGCTGATTTTCGGCCTGATGGACGTGCTCAATTTCGGCCACGGTGCCTTCGTTTCAGTGGGCGCCTTCACCGCCACGCTGGTTCTGCTGCCGATGAAAGGCTGGGTCGAGGCGGATTCCATCCTGATGAACCTTTCCGTCGTCGGGCTGGCCATCTTGCTGGCCATGCTGGTTACCGGGATTCTGGGCTGGGCCTTCGAGCGCATCATCATCCGCCCGGTGTATGGCCTGCACCTCAAACAGATTCTGATCACCATGGGCGGAATGATCGTCGCCGAGCAGTTGATCCACGTCATCTGGGGTGCCGAGCAGATTCCGCTGCAACTGCCGACGACCTTCCGCGGTGCCTTCATCATCGGCGACGCCGCGCTGGAAAAGTATCGCCTGATCGCCGTCGGCGTTGGCCTCACGGTGTTCATCAGCATGTTCCTGGTACTCAACCGTACCAAGGTCGGTCTGCTGATTCGCGCCGGCGTCGAGAACGGCGAGATGGTGGAGGCGTTGGGCTATCGCATTCGCAGGTTGTTCGTCGGTGTCTTCATGGCTGGTTCCGCGCTGGCCGGCCTGGGCGGCGTGATGTGGGGCCTGTACAAGGAAACACTGACGGCGGCGATTGGCGGCGAGATCACGGTCCTGGTGTTCATCGTCATCATCATCGGTGGCCTGGGGTCCGTCGGCGGCTGCTTCATCGGCGCCATGCTGGTGGCCCTGGTGGCCAACTACGCGGGTTTCCTCGCGCCCAAGGTGGCGCTGGTGTCCGACATCCTGGTGATGGTGGCGGTCCTGCTGTGGCGGCCGCAGGGGCTGTATCCGGTGGCGAAGCGGTAATGATCAAGAAACTACTCTCCGGTGATTTGCCGCGCAGCCGTTTGCTCTCGGCGATGCTGCTGGCCGTGCTGATTGGCCTCGCACTCGCGCCTTTCCTGTTTCACGGCGCGCGTTCGCTCAATGTGGCGGCGACCATCTGTGTTTTCGTCGTGCTGGTCGCGTCCTATGATCTGTTGCTGGGCTACACCGGCATCGTGTCGTTTGCACACACCATGTTCTATGGCATAGGCGCCTATGGCGTCGGCCTGGCCTTGCACGGCATGGGTCCGAGCTGGTGGGCGATTTTTGTCGGCACGGCCGGAGCCCTGGCCGTTTCGCTGGTGCTGGCGCTGATCATCGGCTTGTTTTCACTGCGGGTGCGGGCCATCTTCTACGCCATGATCACGCTTGCGGTGGCCTCGGCCTTCGCGGTGCTGGCCTCACAGCTGTCCGACTTTACCGGCGGCGAGGACGGTCGTACCTTCAAGGTGCCGGAACTGCTGCAGCCAAGCTTTCGTCTGTTCGACGCCGAGATTCTCGGTCGTGCCATCGACGGCAAGCTGATCACTTACTACCTGGTGTTCTTCTCGGCGCTGGCGCTGTTCCTCTTAATGCTGCGCATCGTCAATTCCCCCTTCGGCCGCGTGCTGCAGGCGATCCGCGAAAACGATTTCCGCGCCGAGGCGCTGGGCTATCGCACCGTTGTCTACCGCACCCTGGCCAACTGTCTCGGTGCGCTGATCGCGACGTTGGCGGGCGTGCTGATGGCGCTCTGGCTGCGTTACGTCGGGCCGAAGACCATGCTGTCGTTCGAGGTGATGACGGACATCCTGCTGATCGTGGTAATCGGCGGCATGGGCACGGTCTATGGCGCGGTGATCGGCTCCGCCTTGTTCATCCTGATGCAGAACTATCTGCAGGTATTGATGAAGGAAGCCTCCACGGCACTGGTCAGCGTACCCCTGCTTTCCAATCTGTTTCATCCTGACCGCTGGTTGCTCTGGCTGGGTGTCCTGTTCGTGCTGTCGGTGTACTTCTTTCCCACCGGCATTGTCGGCCGCCTGCGGACCAAGGCGCTGCTGCGGGAGCGGCGATGAGTCTGGTGCGGATTGAGCGCGCCGATGCGGTGGCGCGGGTGGTGCTGTGCCGCGCGGGCATGCACAACGCACTGGTGCCCGAACTGCTGGCGGATCTGCTCGCCGCGCTGGCCGCGTTGAAGGTTGATGTGTCGTGTCGCGCCGTCGTGCTTGCCGCCGATGGGCCGACGTTTTCGATAGGCGGCGACATGCGGCGTTTCCTGCGCGAGCGGGAGCGCGGCGATCTGCGAGCCTATGGCCACGGCCTGGTCGGGCAGTTGAATGAAGCGATTCTGGCGCTGATCGATCTGCCGCAGCCGGTGGTGGCCGCTGTGCATGGCATTGTCACCGGGGGCTCGATCGGGCTGGTGCTGGCCGCCGATCTGGTAATGCTCGCGCCGCAAGTTGTTTTCAAGGCTCACTACGTCACGGCAGGATTTGGCCCGGATGGTGGTTGGACGGCACTGGTGAGCCGTCTCGCCGGGCGTCGCCGCGCGGCGGCCGCGCTGCTGCAGAATCGTAGTATCCGCGCCGAAGAGGCCGTGGCGTGGGGCATGGCCAACGAGATCGTCAGTGCAGACGCCCTTCAGGACGAGGTGACCAAAGCCGCACGCAAGATGGCCGCCTATCCGGTCGGCACCCTGCGCGCGGCCAAGCACCTGCTCTGGGGCGATCGCGCGCAACTGGCCGCCGACCTCGAAGCCGAACGCACCCGCTTTGTCGAACTGATTGCCGAGCCGGAAGCCGTGGCCGGTGTCGAAGCCTTCCTGCGCAATTTCGCCGACTACCCTTCACAGGAAGAGGAGAGACCAAAATGTTGATTCCTGACTGGCTGGTAAAACACGCCGCGCAGTTTCCGCAGCAGATCGCACTGGTTGATCTGCACAGCTCACGTTCTGTCAGCTATGCGCAACTCAACGAACGCGCCAGCCGCTTTGCCGAGTTCCTGCGCGAACGCTGGCAGATCAAGCCCGGCGACCGCGTCGCCGTGCTGGCGCACAGCTCATCCGATTACGTCGAGATGCTCTACGGCTGCGGAAAGATCGGCGCGATAATGGTTTGCCTCAACTGGCGTCTGGCGGCGGCGGAACTGTCCGGCATTGTGGCCGACGCCGAGCCGGCCGCGCTGATCTGGGGCGAGGAGTTCGACCAGACCGGCGTGGCACTCGCCGAGTCCTGCAAACTGACACGGCAAATGGTGACGGGCGCACCCCGTGCCAACGTTGCGGGCTATGAAGCCGCGCTGGCCGA
Source organism: Sulfuritalea sp. (assembly GCA_044344235.1). Classification (GTDB taxonomy): domain Bacteria; phylum Pseudomonadota; class Gammaproteobacteria; order Burkholderiales; family Rhodocyclaceae; genus Sulfuritalea. The sequence continues at coordinate 11,636 of JBIJDI010000008.1, forward strand.
AATGTCGGGCGTCACCATCGAGATGCCCTGGCGCCAGCACGAGGAAGTCTGGTACCTGCTCTACACCGCCGGCACCACGGGCAAGCCCAAGGGCGTGCTGCAGACTTGGGGCATGGCCTTCACCAACGCGGTGAACGGCATGCTCGCCGCCGGCTTGCGGCGCGAAGACAAGATGCTCTCGGTATTGCCCTACTTTCACACCGGCGGGCTGAACCTCTACATGAATCCGATGATCATGTGCGGCGGCACCACGTTGATCATGCGTCAGTTCGACGTCGACCAGACCATGGACCTGCTGGAACGCGAAGCCACCGTGATGTTCGGCGTGCCGGCGATTTACCTGTTTTTGAGCCAGCATCACCGTTTCGCCAGCGCCGACTTTTCACGGGTGCGCAATTGGGCCTGTGGCGGCGCGCCGATACCGAAGACCCTGCTGGAGCAGTATCTGGCCAAGGGCGTCACCATCTGCTTCGGCTTCGGCATGACCGAGACCGGGCCGACCGTCTTCCTCACCGACGAGGCCACCGCGCGCAAAAAAGTCGGCACGGTGGGCAAGCCGGTGATGTACGTCGAAGGCAAGGTGGTGGATACGCAAACGCGTCAGCGCCTTGGAGCCAACCAGCGCGGCGAGCTGCTGCTGCGCGGCCCCGGCCTCACGCCCGGCTACTGGCACAAGCCGGAGGCGACGGCCAAGGCGTATGAAGATGGCTGGCTGTGCACCGGGGACATCGCCTATTTTGATGAGGAGGGCGACTACTACATCGTCGATCGCTCCAAGGACATGTACATCTCCGGCGGCGAGAACGTCTATCCGGCGGAGGTGGAAAACGTCATCTTCCAGTTGGAAGGCGTGGCCGAGGTCGCGGTGATCGGCGTCCATGACGCCAAGTGGGGCGAGGTGGGCAAGGCCGTCGTCGCGCTGAAGCCCGCTGCGCAGGTGACGGCGGAAGATGTGATCGCGCATTGCAAGGCCAGGCTTGCGGGTTTCAAGGCGCCGAAATATGTGGTGTTCGTTCCCGCGGTGGCGCGCAATGCCGCCGGCAAGCTGGACAAGCCGACGCTGCGCAAACAGTTTGGAGACGTTGCGGGTGAGTAGTTATCAGCGTGTCCTGTTGCAGAACGATTTCGACCGTTTTGCGAAGCTGACCGGCGACGACAATCCGATTCACTGCGATCCGGAATTTGCGGCGAAGAGCCATTTCGGCGCCACGGTGGCGCACGGCATGATGCTCTACAGCTGCATCTGCAAGGCACTGACGGAGCAGATCGGACCGGGTGTGGTGCAACTGGAACAGACCCTGATGTTTCCCGAGCCGACCTATACGGGTGATCGGCTTCGGGTGGGCCTGCATGTGGAAGCAGAAGCCGATGGCCAGTTGGAGATCATCACCGAGGTGACGAAAGTCGGCGCTGGCGGTACGGCGATTCCAACCGTGACGGGCCGATGCCGAGTCGTTGCCTCCGATGCTGCGCTGCCGGCCCTGGCGCCCATGGCTCATTCGGTGGAGTCCGGCGATGCCGAACTGTATGGCCTCAGGCGAGGCATGAGCGCAAGCAGTACGCACACCTTCAGCACTGCCGACCTTGAGGAATATGGCGATCTGAGCGGCGACCGCAACCCGATCTTCTTCGACGATCTTGAAGCAAGAACACGCGGCTTCAAGCGGCGCATCGTGCCTTGGCCACTGCTGGCGGGAATGTTCTCCGATCTGCTGGGCACTCAACTGCCGGGCCGTGGTACGGGATGGATGAAGCAGCAATTGCGCTATCCGTCGGCTGCTCATCCGGGAGAGGCACTGACCGCGACCGTGACCATCACGCGATTGCGGGCAGACAAGGAACTGGTCAATCTGACGACTCACGTCAGTGCCGCCGATGGGCGCACCGTATGCGACGGCGAGGCACTGGTGTTGGTACGAAATCTGGAAAGCAGGCTGGCAAGCACGCCCGAAGACAAGTCCGGCTCGAAACTCGCATGAACGACATCGGCATTCTTGGTTACGGCCTGTATCTGCCGTCGCAGCACATGAGCGCGGCCGACATCGCCGTCGCAACGCAAGGCCGCTGGTCCGCCGATGCGGTGCGGGAAAAACTGGGGATTCTGCGCAAGACCATCCCCGGTCCGGAAGACGGCACCCAGGAAATGGGCGCCCGCGCCGCGCTCGATGCTCTGGCGCGCACCGGCCTTGACCCGATGGAAATCGACCTGATCCTGTGCATGGGCGAGGAGTGGAAGGAATATCCGCTGACGACTTCGGCCATCCATATTCAGGAGCGCATCGGCGCCCGTCGCGCCTGGGGCATCGATCTTCAGCAGCGCTGCAATACCACCGTGGCGGCGATCAAGATCGCCAAAGACATGATGACGGCCGATCCGGAAATCGCCACCGTGCTGATTGTCGGCGGCTACCGTAATGGCGACCTGATCGACTACACCGATCCGGACGTGTCCTTCATGTACGACCTCGCGGCGGCAGGCGGCGCCTTGATCCTCAAACGTGGCCATGGCCGCAATGTTGTGCTCGGCAGCCACATCATCACCGACGGCTCATTCTCGCGCGACACCGGCGTGCGCTACGGCGGCACCGTGCAGCCAATTGAAGCACTGCCTGAAGAAATCCTGGGTCAACTACGTGCTCACGGCAACCGCAGCCTTGGCGTGTTCGACGCCGAACACATGAAAGCCGGCCTGAACAACGTTTCCATGCCCAACTGGCTGATCTGCATCGATCGGGCCCTGGAAAAAAGCGGAGCGACGCGCGCCGATATCGATTTCCTCAACGTGCTGCACTTCAAGCGCTCAATGCATGGGGGGCTGCTGGAAACCCTTGGACTAAAGCCCGAGCAGTCGGTGTATCTGGATGACTACGGCCATGCCGGGCAAGTGGACTTCATGGTTTCCCTGCATGAAGGCTTGCGGCAGGGGCGTCTGCGGGATGGTGATCTGATGGTGGCCATCGCCGCCGGCATCGGCTACGTCTGGGGCGCGACAGTGGTGCGCTGGGGGCCCTCTGCCGCCGGGCCGGCTTGAAGCCTCAGTCTTCGGTAAAGCCGTAGCGCTCCACAAACTTTACGGGGTCGAGCGCCGGCCCCTTGAAATCCGCCTGCATGTAGTCGCAGCCCAGGTCCTTGAGTCGCGCCGCCATCGCGTCGTCGGCGGCACCTACGGCGACGACGGCAAGTTTCAGATGGTGGGAGAGTTCAACGAACGATCTGAGGATCTGCTCGGATCTCGATTTTTCGGCCAGGTCACCCATCGCCGACACATCGATCTTGATTTCCTGAAACGGCATCGTCGCAAGCCAGACCAGCGAAGTAACGGTCAGGTGTGGATCGTCTATCGATAGTTTTACGCCGACCTCTTTCAGCCTGACAAGCGTTTCCCGGGTTACCGGCTCCGTGCCCAGCACCGAAGTCTCGCCGATCTCCAGGATGAGTGTTCCCGGTCGCCGGCTCCAGGTACCCAGTGCGCGCTGAACCACGTCGACCAGGTCGAGATGCCGCAGCGCCCGCGCCGGGAGCTTGATACCGATGCGCAAGTCCAGTCCGGCGCTGTAGCGGAACTCGGAAACGTTTCGCAGCGCGCGATTCAGTATTGATGACAGCAGATCGGGAACCCTGTCCGCCAATTCCGCAGCGGCAAACGCCTGCTCTGCCGAAATCATCCCAAGCGTCGGGTCTGGCCAGCGCAGCAAGCCTTCGGCGCCCATCACCTGGCCCCGGCGCAGATCGTACTGCGGCTGAAATACCAGTTCGAGCGCATCCTCCGAAACAGCCGTGCGCAGCCGGTTTTCATGGAGGAGTTCGGCTGCTGCGGAAGTGTCCTGGTCTTCAGCGTAAGCGGCAATGCGGTCTGTCAGGTCGCGCGCGCAGGCGCAAGCGCTCTTGGCCCGCTGCAGCAGGATGTCCGCCTGATCACCGTGCGCCGGATACATTGCGACGCCGATCACCGGGCTGGCGTAGATTTCCTCTTCACCAATCCAGAACGGCACACTGAGTGCGCGCAGCAGTTTTTGTGCGGCCAAATGTGCGACGGCCGGACCTTCGACGGTCGACAGGACGCAGGCAAAATCATCCCGCCCCATCTCGGTAACCAGGTCACCCGGGCGGAGCACGTCCGCGCGCAGCATGGTAGCGACACGATCGCGCACGGCGTTGCCGATGTGGTAGCCCCATACGGCGTCGATGCGGCTGATCACGCCGCATTCGACGAGCAGGACAGCCAGATTGCTGCCGTCAGCCAGCCTATCCTCAATTTTTCGGCTCAGCGCGTCGCGCAAGGGGACAACTTCTGCCACAACGGTGCTGCCTGACCCGGTTTCCGGAGTGGCGGAGTCCGCCCCGCTCACAGGAACAGTTCTCGCGGGTCGATTTCGACAGCGTCGTATTCGAGGGAGCGCAGAATCCGGTAAGGCTCGTCCGGTCTGACCTTGGGCTCCTTCATCAGGTCAAGCATCTTGTAGGGCACCATCTTGAGTCCCCTGGCGTCCTTGACGATCATGATGCGTGGCGCCATTCGACGCACCAGGTTCTGCGCGATCACGATGGCGATTTCACCGCTGTTCAATTCAACCACGCTGCCTACGGGGTACACGCCCATGCACTGGATGAACTGTTCCACCAGCGCGGGATGGAACTGCGTCCCCCGCCCTTTGTAGATGACGCTCAGCGCATTTGAGGGGGACATGTTTTCGCCCCAGGGCTTCGGCGCCGTGAGGGTGTCGAAGGTGTCCACGATTCCCGCGATCAGGCCGGCAATGGCAATTGCGTCGCCCTTCAATCCGCGCGGATAGCCGCTGCCATCGAAACGTTCGTGGTGTAGCGACGCAAGCCCGGGCAGTTCCGGCGAGAGGCCGGGCGTTTCACTGAGAATTCGGACCGAGTGGCTTACATGTGTCCGGTAGAGCTCTGTTTCTGCCTCGTTGGTCGGCCCGCGCGCAGCGAGTTCGGTGGGCAGCTTGAGTTTGCCCACGTCTTGAAGCAGCCCCAGCATGCCGAGGATCATGATGCGATCTTGCGGCAGTTGCAGGAAGCGCCCGAAGATGGTCATCAGGACGGAAATCCCGACCGCCCGGCTGAGCGTCGCGCCACTCTTTTCCTGCAACTTGGTCAGCAGCGCCATTGCATCCGGATTGCGGACGACGCTCTCGGTGATCTGCGCAGCCGCTTCATGCGATCGGGAACTGTCGATCGCGTTTCCGATTTCGAGGGCGCGTGAGAGCTCTTTCACGACCACCGTCGTTTTGGTGAACGCATTCTGCGCCTTGGGCAACTCGACTTCGACGCTCGCAACGTCCTTGTAGACCGTGGTGCCGCGAACTTTTGCCACTTCTTCGGCGGTGACCTTGCGAACAACTTCCTGCCGTTCCTCCTTCTCGGGATCGACGAAGACGTGCTTGCAGTATTTTTTCAGAACTTCGAGCTGCCGGTCGGTTTTCAGGACAAAGCCCTGAAACATGAAAGGTGTTTCCGTCCATGGCCTGTCGAGCTTGGAGATGAAGGTTCCGAAGGACAGTTCGTCGACAGGTATTTCCCGAAGTTCCATGCAGATAGTTACGCTATTGTGTGAGCCAAAGATGGGATTTTCGCGTCAACAGGGGAAAACAGCAAATAAGCTTCAATTTCGGGCGACGAATCGCCTGCTTCCCTATGCCGCCAACCGGAAGCTTACTCCGAATTAGGGTTTTCAGTCCTGCTTTGCGGTGGCCGCTTGCCAGTACTGCGATGCTCAGGATGTACTCGCCGTCGCATGCCATAGCCGCAGCTTTTCGAGAGAAACGCGGTCAGCCTCGGGCAAGACCATGCGCGCCCCGTCGAAGTTTTCGTTGATGGTGTAATCGCTGACCGTGATGACGGTCGGGATTCCCGCCCCCAGGCTGGCGGCCAGTCCATGAGAGGAATCTTCGACCGCGAGGCAATCACGGGCCGGGAGATTGAGCTGCTTCAGCGTCCACAGGTAGATTTCCGGCGACGGTTTTTTTGCGGCTGCAACGCTGCCGGATGCTATGGCATCAAACCAGGTATCGGCGTTCGGACCGAGATTGGCACGCAGCAGTCCGACCACGTTTTCCAGTTTCGAACTCGACGCAATCGCCAGTCGCACGCCCTCGGTACGGGCGTCGCAGATCAACTGGCCGATGTCGGCACGCAGGGGAATCGCACCCGCGGCAAGCAGGCGCTGGTAGTTTCGTGTCTTGATGTCGTGGATGCGCTGCAGCAGGTCGTCGAAATCGGGTCGCGCGCGCGCGGCGGGATCAAACTGCTCGGCGTAGTGGCGGATCCGTTCCAGGCCACCGGCGACATCCAGCAAGGTTCCGTAAAAAGCTTCGTCCCAATGCCAGGACAGCCCGACCTCCGCAAAGGCAGCATTGAAGGCGGGGCGATGGCCGTCGCGCTCCGTGTTGGCAAGAGTACCGTCGACATCAAAGATGATTGCGCGCAGAGCCATGATGAGTCACCACCCGACAAGGAATGAAGGTTAAAGACTAGCCGATTTTTGGTCTTGAGGGAAAACCCGCCCGCCCATTTCTTTTCGGGAACCATGTCGCGCCGGTTTTTCCGGGCAGCAGACGGTGATAAAGTATACAAATGGGCATGGGCGTTCCGCTGATGCTACTGACGCAGCACACGTTGACTGGAGATTCCGCGCACGTGAAACCGACGAACATCGGCGGTCATGACTATTTTCACAAAGTCGTGGATTGCCAGTGGGCCTGCCCGGCCCATACCCCCGTTCCCGAGTACATCCGCCTGATTGCTGCCGGTCGTTACTCGGATGCCTACATGATCAACTGGCGCTCCAATGTCTTTCCGGGCATTCTGGGGCGCGTCTGTGATCGTCCTTGCGAGCCCGCCTGTCGCCGCGGCCGGGTGGACAAGGAACCCGTGGCCATCTGCCGGCTGAAGCGTGTATGCGCCGATCTCAAGGACGATGTTCAGGATCGGATGCCGCAGGCGCCTGTCAAAAAGAACGGTAAGCGCGTGGTCTGCGTCGGCGGCGGGCCCGCTTCGTTGACGGTGGCGCGCGATCTGACGGTCATCGGTTACCAGGTCACCGTACTGGATTGCGGCGCTGCTCCGGGCGGGATGATGCGCAGCCAGATTCCGAAGTTCCGCTTGCCCGACAGCGTCATCGACGAGGAGTGCGGCTACATCCTTGATCTGGGCGTGGAAGCGCATTTCAGCCACTGGGTCGATAGCCTGCGCAAGGTGCTGGATGAAGG
>JBIJDI010000178.1:0-5777 GCA_044344235.1 Sulfuritalea sp.
GATCGTGGTCATGATGCTGGAAGGTCCTCACGTGTAACTAGGAAAACCTTGCCCTCGGCGTGCTCGGTATCGAGCCAGACCATGGGCAGGTCGGGAAAGGCGGCTTCGACCAGGTGCTGGTTGTGGCCGACTTCGATGGCCAGCAGGCCGCCGGGATTCAGGTGTTCACGGGCTTCGGCGAGGATGCGGCGCACCACGTCGAGGCCGTCGGCACCGGCGGCGAGCGCCAGTGCCGGTTCGTGGCGGTACTCGGCGGGCAGGGCGGCCATGGCCTCGCTGGTGACGTAGGGCGGATTGCTCAGGATCAGGTCGTAGCGCTTGCCCTTGACGGCGGCGAACAGGTCGGATTCGATGGCATGCACGCGATCGTCGAGGTGGTAGTCGGCGATGTTGCGGCAGGCGACCACGAGTGCGTCGGCCGAGATGTCGATGGCATCGACGCTGGCGCCGGGGAAGGCGTGGGCCATCAGGATCGCAAGGCAACCCGAACCGGTGCACAAGTCGAGCACCGAGCCTACCGATTCGGGATCTTCAATCCAGGGGGCGAAGCCGCTTTCCAGCAGTTCGGCGAAGTAGGAGCGCGGGATGATGACGCGCTGGTCGACATAGAAGCGGAAGGACCCGAGCCAGGCTTCCTGCACCAGATAGGCGGTGGGCATGCGATGTACCACGCGCTGTTGCAGGTTGTTGAGCAGCCCCAGGCGTTCGCTCCGGGTCAGGTGGGCATCGAGCCAGGGCTCAAGCGTGTCGTGCGGCAAATGCAGCGTGGCGAGGACGAGCCAGACGGCCTCGTCCCAGGCGTTTTCGGTACCGTGGCCGTAGGCCAACCCGCTCTCGTTGAAGCGGCTGACCGCCCAGCGCAGCCAGTCGCGGACGGTGACGAGTTCGTCGGTGGCGCTGTTGATCACGATGACATCATCCGGTCGAAGGTGTGTTCGTAGATGCGCGCCAGCGGTTCGAGGTCGGCGACGGCGATGCATTCGTCGATCTTGTGGATGCTGGCGTTGATCGGGCCGAATTCGACCAGCTGCGCGCAGATGTCCGCGATGAAGCGGCCGTCCGAGGTGCCGCCGGTGGTGGACAGTTCGGCGCTGATGCCGACTTCGGTGGCGATGGCATCGGTCAGCGCCGCGCAGAGGTCGCCGCGCTGCGTCAGGAAGGGCTTGGCACCCAGCGTCCAGCGGATGTCGTATTCGAGCCCGTGGCGGTCGAGCAGGGAATGGACGCGGGACTGCAGGCCTTCGACCGTGCTGGCGGTGGAGAAGCGGAAGTTGAAGGTGATCTCGAAGCTGCCCGGCACCACATTGCCGGCGCCGGTGCCGGCGTGGGCGTTGGAAACCTGGAAACTTGTCGGCGGGAAGTACTCGTTGCCGCTGTCCCACGTGGTGGCGGCGAGTTCAGCCAGCGCGGGGGCCGCGAGATGCACCGGGTTCTTCACCAGGTGCGGGTAGGCGACGTGGCCTTGCACGCCCTTGATGGTCAGGCAGGCCGAGAGCGAACCGCGGCGTCCGTTCTTCATGGTGTCGCCGAGGCGGCTGACGCAGGTCGGTTCACCGACGATGCAGTAGTCGATGCGTTCGCCGCGCGCCTGCAGGGCTTCCACCACGCGCACCGTGCCGTCCACGGCGTCGCCTTCCTCATCAGAAGTGAGCAAGAGGGCCAGAGAGTCGGCGCTGGCGGGACGGCGATTCGCAAGGCGTTCCATGGCGACGACGCAGGCGGCGATCGAACTCTTCATGTCGGCCGCGCCGCGACCGTATAGATAGCCGTCGCGAACGGTCGGTTCGAAAGGCGGCGACGTCCATTCCTCCAGCGGGCCGGTGGGCACCACGTCGGTGTGCCCGGCGAAGCAGATCAGCCGACCTCCCGTGCCGCGTCGCGCCCAGAGATTCGACACGCCACCGGCATCGGTGCGTTCGCTGCTAAACCCCAGCGGCGTCAGCCAGGAGGCTATCAGATCGAGGCAGCCGGCATCCTCGGGAGTGACCGAAGGGCGGGCAATCAGCGCCCGCGCCTTTTCGAGCACCGGCATCAGGTGTCCATGTCCAGTTTGAAGTCGCTGAAGGACCCGGGGGCGGCCGACTTGGTGTAGTCGGGAGCGGCTTGTTTGTCGCCTTCAGCAGGAGCTTTCGCGGGGGCTGCCGCAGGTGCCCCGGCGGTACCGGGCGCCACCGCCGCCGCATTGTTGATCACCTGCTGCAGGTTGTTGGCCGAGTCGGCGTTGGCCAGCGCTTCGTCGAGCGAGATGGCGCCGCTCTTGTAGAGTTGGAACAGGCCCTGCTCGAAGGTCTGGCTGCCGGGCACCATGCTGTTTTCCATGGCATCCTTGATCTCGTTGAGGTCGCCCTTTTCGATCAGTTCCCCAATGTGGCGCGAGTTGAGCAGCACTTCCACCACCGCAACGCGGCCGCCGCTGGGCGTCTTGACCAGGCGCTGGGAGATCACGCACTTGAGCGTGACCGACAGGTCGGCGAGCAGTGACGGGCGGTTTTCCAGAGGATAGAAACTGATGATCCGGCTCATCGCGTGATAACTGTTGTTGGCGTGCAGCGTCGCCATGCACAGGTGACCGGACTGGGCGTAGGCAATGGCCTGGCTCATGGTGTCCTTGTCGCGGATCTCGCCGATGAAGATCACGTCAGGTGCCTGGCGCAGGGCGTTCTTCAGCGCGATCTGGTAGGCCTTGGTGTCGGTGCCGACCTCGCGCTGATTGACGATGGATTTCTTGTTCTTGAACAGAAACTCGAGCGGATCTTCGAGCGTCAGGATGTGGCCCGAGGCGTTCTCGTTGCGATGGTCGATCATCGACGTCAGCGTGGTCGACTTTCCGGAACCGGTGGCGCCGACCATCAGGATCAGCCCCCGCTTTTCCATGATGACTTCTTTGAGGATCGGCGGCAGGCCGAGGGAGTCGAAGTTGGGGATGTCCACCGGAATGTAGCGCGCCACCAGGGCCGGCGTGCCGCGCTGGAAGAAGCAGGACAGGCGAAACACGCCGACGTCGGGCGCCACCACGCGCGTCTGCAGTTCCTTCTCGCGCTCAAACTCTTCCAGTTGTTCCGGTTTCAGAACTTCGGCGAGCAGGCTTCGCAGTGTCGGCGGATCGACAATGGCCGGATTGACCGGCACCGAATTGCCCAGCAGTTTGATGGTAATCGGGGCGCCCACCGAGAGAAACAGGTCTGATGCTTTTTTGTCCGCCATCAACTGAAACAGTCTTTGCATCGTGCTCATGCGGGTGCCTCCCCTTCGGATTGTCTTGCGTTTTCAGTCGCGCAGCAGATCGTTGATCGCCGTCTTGGCGCGCGTCCGGGCATCCACTCGCTTGACGCTGGCGATACACCGGCGAACAGTTGGTGCGGCTTTTCAAACGGGTCGGGCTGCAGGTGGGCGAGATCGGGATTCACGGAATGCGAATGGGCGACGACAAAGGAATACATTATACGAGAGGCCTCCTGTTCGAGATGCTTTCCGCTCGTCGATGGCCACGGAATTCCGGTACATTTGCAATTCCGTTTGACCGAGGAGTCAGCCGTGGGACAAATGATCGAATTCAACCGACCGGACGGCAGCGTCTGCCGTGGCTATCTGGCGAGTGCGGGGCAGGGGGCTCCCGGCGTCGTGGTGATTCAGGAATGGTGGGGCCTCAACGAACAGATTTGCGGCATTGCCGATCGCTTTGCCGCTGCCGGATTCAACGCGCTGGCGCCTGACCTGTTCCACGGCCGCGTCACCCAGAAGCCCGATGAGGCCAGCCATCTGATGAACGGCCTCGACTTTCCCGGCGCCACTCATCAGGACATCCGTGGTGCGGTCGAACATCTGCGCGGCATGGGAAGCGGAAAAGTCGCTGTCATGGGCTTTTGCATGGGCGGCGCGCTGACCATTGCCGCGGCCGTGCACGTGCCGAATCTGTCCGCCGCCGCGTGCTTCTACGGCATTCCGCCAAAGGAGTTCGCCGATCCGGCCGACATCCGCATTCCGTTCCAGGGCCATTTCGGCGGCAAGGACGACTGGTGTACGCCGGCGGCCGTCGATGCGCTTGAAGCTGCGATGCGCGCCAAGGGCGCGGCGCCCGAGATCTACCGCTATGATGCCGACCATGCCTTTTTCAATGAGCAACGTCCCGAGGTCCACGATGCGGGCTGCGCCAAGCTGGCCTGGGAACGCACCGTGAACTTTCTTGCCAAGAATCTAGCCTGATCCGGACCGACCATGGACCTTTCCCCCGCCGACTGGGTCAATGTCAGCCTGACCGAAGCGCTGCTCTCCCGCGAAGGGCCGCCGCTGTATGTGGCGGCCAAGCTCGGCTGCGTTGCGGCTGTGCGCGTGATGACCGAGGCCGGCACCCATCTCGAAGTGCTCGGTCCGCGGCGCGAGCGCGCCTTGCATGCGGCGGCGGCCGGCGGTCATGCCAGTATCGCGGCGACGCTGGTGAGCGCCGGTTGCGAAATCGATGCACAGGACGAGGACGGCAACACGCCGCTGATCACGGCGATCCTCCACGGCCAGGCCGGGCCGGTGGAACTGCTGCTGGCAGTCGGTGCTGATATGGAAATCATGCGCGTGGATGGCCTGACGGCGGTGGATATCGCGCAACTTCCCGGCACGCCGAAAAATATCCAGGAACTGATCCTGCTCGGTCAGGATGAGCTGGGTTGAAGCTCTACCTGGCCGGGCCCGACGTGTTTCGTCCGGACGCGCTGCAATGGGCCGAGGATGTCCGCGCCCTGTGCCGCCGGGAAGGGCACGAAGCCTTGATCCCGCTCGACGGCCGGCAGCCCACTGCCGCCGGTATCTACCGCGACAACTTGAGGCTGATAGGCGAAGCCGATGCGGTGCTGGCCAACCTCAACCCGTTTCGCGGCAGCGAGCCGGATTCGGGAACCTGCGTCGAGATCGGCTATGCCCTCGCGCTCGGCAAGCCGGTGATCGCTTATGCCTATGACGTGCGTCCCATGCGCGAACGCCTGGGCACGAACGCTGATTGCCGTGACTCCGAGGGTTGGGCCGTGGAAGATTTCGGGCTGGCCCTGAACCTGATGCTGGCGGTGCCGGTGCGACTGGAGCAGGGCGGGATCGACGCGGCCCTGCGTGCGCTGGCCCAGCCTACTTGGCGGGCGGCGCCAGCCTGATTTCCGGCACGACGCGCGTGTTCTCGCCGTCGACGATGAACCAGAACTCGCCTTCCTGCAGCGTGCATTGCAACTGCATGCCGCGCGCCGCAAGGGCCGCCAGCGCGCGGGAATCCTCCGCCGCCAGGTTGATGATCGTGAGATTGTCCTGTTTCTGCAGCGCGGCCTTGTTCTGCTGCCACCACATGTCGGCAACGCGCCCGCCGTAGGTGAGCACCACGACCTGCCGCGCCCGCCCGCAGGCGCGGCGGATGCGCCTTTCCTCGGGCAGGCCGACTTCAATCCAGCGTTCGATGGTGCCGGTCAGGTCCTTGGCCCACAGATCCGGTTCGTCTTCGGAGGACAGGCCCTTGCCAAAGCTCAGCGCTTCGTCGGCGTACATGGCGAAGGCGAGCACGCGCACCATCATGCGCTCGTCGGTTTCCGACGGATGGCGGGCAACGGTCAGTGCGTGATTCTGGTAGTAGTTGCGATCGAGGTCGGCGATCTGCAACTCCACCTTGAAAATTGTCGATTTGAGGGCCATGGTGCGTGTCTGAAGCGGGGCCACATTAGACTACAGATTCGCAGCACACCGCTTCCACGCGGCCTGCTGCGGGCAGACATGGCCGGTGCGCTATTGCTGGACCGGGCCGCCAGGGG
>JBIJDI010000179.1:0-5774 GCA_044344235.1 Sulfuritalea sp.
TGATCGGCGGATTGCCGAGCAGGTTGCGCACCATCGCCAGCGAAAGCGACTCGTAGTACTGCCCTTTGTGCTCGACCAGCAAGGGTACGCGCCGCGAGGTTCCGTCCAGATCCACCAAGGGGTTGAAATGGCCCCCGCCCGCCGCCGATTTCTGGAACTCGGGCAGATTGGCGCCGAAGCTGACCCACTGCGTAAACCCTATGCGCCGCCCGCTGAAAGTGCCGGCCGGGAACACCGGTTCCGGAGCAGCGCCGGAACTGACGCCGCCTTCCTTGCTCGAAAAATAGTAACCGAGAATGATCGGCCGATTCTTCAGCGCAGCCGCAAACCGCGCATCGTGGTCGAGTTGCGGACGCAATTCGCGCAGCGTCGACTGAAACCCCGCCACGTCTTTCAGTTCGTTTTTTGCCAGGGACTCCAGGGACTTGAGGCCTGAGCTCTCGTCCGGTTCGGCAAAGACGACGTCAAAGCCCACCAGCTTGACGCCGTACTGATCGAACAGCTTGTTCATCAGGGTCGCCAGTTTGTCGCGCCCCCACGGCCAGCGCCCCTGCTCGGCAAGCGACTTCTCGTCGATGTCGAGAATCACCACCCGCTGATCCACGCTCTGCGGCATGGTCAGGCGCACCTTCATGTCGTAGATCAGCGCGTCCATGTGGTTGATGAACGGAATCTGGTAAATGCGCGCCGAATGGCCGAGCAGGACCAGAAGAATCAACAGCCCGAGTACGTAGCGGGGAAGATATTGTTTCAAGAAATCTCCAGGGATTGCCTTAACGTCAGATTCAGCTCTTCAGGAAGAATTCCATCTTGGTCCCTGCCAGTTCGATCACGTCATGGTCGCCAAGCTGGTGGGCCTGGGCATCCAGGGCCTTGCCGTTGACTATCGGGAAGTTCGCACCTTCAACATGGGTGATGAAGTAGCCGTGCGGGCGACGTGCGATGACCGCGACCTGGACCCCGGGTTTGCCCAGGGTGGTCAGCGTCTTGGTCAACTCCATTTCCTTGCCGGCATTGGCTCCTGAGAGCAGCTGAATTGCCCCAAGCGGCAGCGCGGAAGCCGCTGCGGGCGGGGCTGCGGATGGCTGCGGAGCCATGCCGGGGGAGGTGGACATGTGCGCTGCCTGGGCCACGTTCGCGGCTGCCGGAACTGAGGCCGCCGGAACTGCTCCAGACGCAACTGCCGCAGGAGCAGCAGTAGGCTCGGTCGCGGGCTTGTGCGCCGCGCCGGGGCGCAGAATCATGGTCTTTTCGAAATCCGCGTTGGAGGTCTGCTGCGGAACTTCGCTGACAAACTTCAGCCGGTACTTGCCGAGTTCGATGGTGTCACCGTTCTGCAGAAAGTGCTTCTTGACCGACTGGCCATTGACGAACGTGCCGTTGGTGCTGCCCAGGTCTTCAAGGAAGGAATCGTTGAGGATGGTAATCACCACCGCGTGCTCGCCGGAAATCGCCAGATTGTCGATCTGGATATCGTTGTGCGGTTTGCGACCGATCGTGGTGCGCTCTTTGGTCAAGGGAATTTCCTTGAGCATTGTGGTTTCCATGCTGAGTATGAGCTTAGCCATTGTTTTCGTCCTTCGAAGTCACTGAGCGCTGCATTACTTGAACCAGGCCAGGAACCGGGCCCACCAGCCGCGTGCGGCTGGATAGTCCCCCGTTACCTTGACCAGGATTACCGAAACATTGTCACGGCCGCCGTTGTCGTTGGCCATCTGAATCAACTGCATCGCGCACAGCTCCAGGTTGGCCGAAAGGGCACCCAGAGTCATGCCAATTTCCTCGTCCTCAACCATGTCATTGAGGCCATCGGAACAGAACAGGTAAACATCGCCGGGCAGTACCGGATGATCGTGTATCTCCGCCGCCACTTCAGGATCAATGCCGACGGCACGGGTGACCAGGTTCTTGTTTTGCGAATGGCGCGCCTGCTCGGGAGTGATCAGCCCGCTGTCGATCTGCTCCTGCAGCAGCGAGTGATCGCGCGTGATCTGCTGAAAATCCTCGCCGCGCAGCCGGTACAGCCTCGAGTCGCCGATATGGGCAACCGTCACCTTGTTGTCGTGAAAGACCCCGACCACCAGCGTCGTACCCATTCCAGAGTACTGCGGCTGGCTCTGTGCGGCCTGATAGATGGCGCCGTTGACCCGGGCCATCTCGGCTTCCAGCGTAACGTGCGCCCAGGACTTGCCGGAAGCATCGACACTGCTCGGCTCGCGCTCGACAAAGGCCTTTTCCAACTCGGTGCCGAGCAGCGCCGTTGCCATGCCGCTTGCGACTTCGCCCGCGTTGTAGCCCCCCATGCCATCGGCCAGCACGGCAAAACCGCGCAGCGGATTGGCCATGACGGCGTCTTCGTTGTTCGAACGCACCATGCCAGGATCGCTGCGAGTGACTATCTGGAGAACAGAATTCATGTCCATGGCTCGGCCTTCAGAAGCTGATATCAACGCCGGAATCGCCGGTGCCGGCGGTGCCGGTCATCGTCGCGCAGGTGCGAATGTCCTTGGCAAACTCGGCGCCGGTCTGGTAGCGCGCGTCCGGGTCCTTGGTCATTGCCCGGTCGATGATCGCTACCAGGCAATCCGGCAAATCGGGGTTGACGCCACGAATGTCCGGATGCGGCTCGTTGGCAATACGGAACATCAGTTGCGCCATCGAATCGCCCTCGAAGGGCAGCTTGCCGCAGGACATCTGGTACAGCATCACGCCCAGCGAGAAAAGGTCCGAGCGGCCGTCAATCTTCTTGCCCGCCAATTGCTCGGGCGACATAAAGCTCGGCGTGCCCAGCACCATGCCGGTCTTGGTCTTCGACGAGTCGGTAATGCGCGCGATGCCGAAGTCGGTCACCTTGACCTGGTCGGACTCCGGCTCGTACATGATGTTGGCCGGCTTGACGTCACGATGCACGACATGATTTTCGTGCGCGTAGGACAGTGCGTCGGCCACGCGCGCGACGATGCTCATGACGCGCGGTAGCGGCAGCAGGTTGCCCGGCTTGGAGTAGGGCACCAGATCCTTGCCCTTGAGGAACTCCATCGCGATGTAGGCCAGGTCGTGCTCCTCGCCGGCATCGAACATGGTGACAATGTTCGGGTGGTTGAGGCGCCCCGCGGTCTCGGCCTCGCGGAAGAAACGCTCCTTGACCTCGACCAGTTCGTCAGCTTCGAACTCCTGCGACAGCGCCATGGTCTTGATCGCCACCACGCGATTGATCTTCGGATCGCGGCCCAGATAGACCACACCCATCGCGCCCTTGCCCAGTTCCTTCTCGATCTCGTAGCGACCCAGCATCGGCTTTTCCACGTTGCCTGCGGTATCGATCAGGCTGGCGTTGCTGCGCCCGCCTCCGCCTCCGCCGAGAATCACGGTTTCCGACAACTGTTTGGCGCGATTCACGCGGGATTCAATGTCGCGGAACTTCGGGTTGTAATCGAATATGTAACGGAACGCCGCCTCGGCCTTGTTGAACTGGCGCTTGCGCTCGAAATCCAGCGCCAGGTTGTACATGTTCTCCATCAAGGCGTCATCCATCGGGCACTTGCGGAACTTGTCGAAAGCCATGTCGAGCTGGCCCTGGCCCTGGAAGGCCAGACCCAGCATGCGGTTCGACTCCGCAGAATCAGCATCCGATTTTTCCTTGCCGCGCTCCGAAACCAGAAAGCGCTTGGTAGTCAGCAGCAAATGGCCCAGCAGCAGCAGGCTGGCCGGCACCATCAGCTGAAGCCACGTCAGTTGCGTGGTCATCAACACGAAATGGATGGCGATCAATGCGACCAGCAGGCCGGCGGTGATGCCTGCGGCCATGCCTGCCTTGATCCTGGGCAACAGACCGATAAGGTAGGCGGCAATCAGCAGGAACACCAGCTTTTCGACCCAGAAACCCCAGGTCGGCGCAACGAAGAAGTGTTCCGACAACAGGCTGGATACTGCATGCGCCTGCATCAATACGGCCGGCATGGCCGGGCTGATCGGAGTGACGAACACGCTACCGACGGAAGACGAAGTCGGCCCGATCAGGACGATCTTGTCGCGATACTTGTCGTAAGGAATCTTGCCGCTCTTGACGTCAAAGAAGGAATCGACCTGGAAGGCCGGAAGGCCGCCTTCGCGATCCTTGTAATAAAAGGTCAGCATCCGTGTATCGGCGTCGGTGCCGATCTTGAGCTTGCCCAGTTTGACCGAACTGCCGGCGGCCACCTGAATGTCAGCCACCGTCAGGTTGTGGCTCTTCGCCGCCACCAGCAGGGACAGGGATGGATAGGCCTGGTCGAAATAGGACAACACCAGGGGCTCGGTGCGAATCGCACCATCCACATCCGGCGTCACGTTCAAGTGTCCGATCGCAGTCGCCACCTTGCCCAGCGGCTCGATCACGCCGGCATCAACGCCTAAGGCGGGATAGGGCGGCGCCTCTGCCGCACCGGCCAGCTTCACCGCGTTCTTCTTGACGAAATCGGGGAGTTCCTTGTCCGGCCGTCCGCGCGGTTCACCCAGCACGAACAGCATCGGTAATGCAACATTGCCCGCCTTGGCGAAGGCGTCTGCCAGACGACGGTCGGTATTCAGTTTCTGGTCGGCCTCAAGCAGTATCGACTCGATCTGCGGGCAGGAGGAAGCGGCCGCGACGGGTGCCGGCGCGGGAACCGCAACGGCCTCACCGGCTGCCGGAGCTGCCGCAACGGCAACTACGGAAGGCAGTGTGACGCCGCAGGTCTCGATCAGTTTGTTGATATACACCAACCCCTGATCGCGCTGCGGCTCGGAGTAGAACACCGTGGTGGCGATCACCTTGGCTTTGGCGGCCGCCAGTTTGTCCACCATGTCGGCCATGATCTCTCGCGACCACGGCCAGCGGCCGATGTTGTCGAGACTGGGCTTGTCGATCGCGATAACGGCAACTTTGTCCGAAGGTGCGCGGGAAGCGGCGGCCACGCCCATGTCATAGGCCTTGCGTTCGAGCCCTTGCAGCAGATCGCCATTACCCAGAATGAGCACGACAACGCTGACCACAACACCGAAGAACCAGTCACTCTTCCAGAAGTCTGCCTTCTTCATCGGTCGCTACCCTGTGTGAGAGCCCTCATTAAAACAGGACAATAAGTCCAATTCTTACAGTCCTGCATCAACTCCGTCAATCAATTTCATGACATTGGCCCTAAGTTGGTTCGGCCATGTCCGGATTCTATGCGCAAAAAAGCCGCCCCGGCTTGCACCGGCGCGGCTTTTTGGCGTGTCGTCAGCGCCGACTTTTGCTACTTCAGCAACGCCTTTAACAGCTTGGCCATTTCCGACGGATTGCGCGTTACCGTGAAGCCACATTCTTCCATGATGGCCAGTTTGGCATCCGCCGTATCGGCGCCACCTGAAATCAGCGCACCGGCATGGCCCATGCGCTTGCCGGCCGGCGCGGTAACCCCGGCGATAAAGCCGACGATCGGCTTCTTCATGTTGGCCTTGCACCACACCGCCGCTTCGGCTTCATCCGGACCGCCGATTTCCCCGATCATGATCACCGCGTCGGTGTCCGGATCGTCATTGAAAGCGCGCATGATGTCGATATGTTTCAAGCCGTTGATCGGATCGCCGCCGATGCCCACCGCGGTGGACTGGCCCAGCCCGATTTCGGTCAGTTGCGCCACAGCCTCATAAGTCAGTGTGCCGGAACGTGACACCACGCCGATGCGGCCCTTGCGATGGATGTGGCCAGGCATGATGCCGATCTTGATTTCATCCGGCGTGATCAGGCCGGGGCAGTTGGGGCCGAGCAGCAG